>DXOJ01000183.1 GCA_019412865.1 Bacteroides sp.
ACCCAGGACCCCAACATTAAAAGTGTTGTGCTCTACCTGCTGAGCTAGCGAATCGGTCCTTCAGTGCTTTCTTTCGAATGCGGGTGCAAAGGTAGAACATTTTTTTATAACTCCAAAAGAATTCAAACATTTTTCTTATCTTTGTGGCATTATCAACAATATATAATCATACATATGGCTGCTGACGATAAAAAAATTATCTTCTCAATGGTAGGAGTGAGCAAAGCTTTCACTCCTAATAAGAATGTGCTGAAAGACATTTACCTGTCGTTTTTCTATGGAGCGAAAATCGGTATTATCGGTTTGAACGGTTCTGGTAAATCAACGTTATTGAAGATCATCGCCGGTTTGGAGAAATCCTTTCAGGGAGAAGTCGTGTTTTCTCCGGGATATTCCGTGGGGTATTTGGCACAGGAACCTTATTTAGACAACACGAAGACAGTAAAAGAAGTAGTGATGGAAGGTGTGCAACCCATTGTTGACGCACTGACAGAATACGAAGAAATCAATCAGAAATTCGGTTTGCCGGAGTATTATGAGGATCAGGATAAGATGGATGCTCTTTTTGCTCGTCAGGGCGAACTGCAAGATATCATTGATGCGACTGATGCATGGAATCTGGATAGCAAACTGGAGCGTGCGATGGATGCTCTCCGTTGTCCGCCTGAAGATCAGCCGGTAGAAAACCTGTCCGGAGGTGAACGTCGTCGGGTAGCTTTATGTCGTTTGTTGTTGCAGAAACCGGATGTGCTCTTGCTGGACGAACCTACCAACCACCTGGATGCAGAATCTATCGACTGGTTGGAACAACATCTTCAGCAATATGAAGGTACGGTTATTGCCGTGACGCACGACCGTTACTTCCTCGATCATGTAGCCGGATGGATTCTCGAACTAGACCGTGGTGAAGGTATTCCCTGGAAAGGTAACTACTCTTCCTGGCTGGAACAGAAGACAAAACGCATGGAAATGGAAGAAAAGACCGTCAGTAAACGTCGCAAAACACTGGAACGTGAGTTGGAATGGGTGCGCATGGCTCCGAAAGCCCGTCAGGCAAAGGGTAAGGCACGTCTTAACTCTTATGACAAGTTGCTGAATGAAGACGTGAAAGAGAAAGAAGAAAAACTTGAAATCTTCATTCCGAATGGTCCGCGTCTGGGTAATAAAGTCATTGAAGCGAAACAGGTGGCTAAAGCATACGGCGATAAACTGTTGTTTGACGATTTGAACTTTATGCTTCCTCCTAATGGTATTGTTGGTGTGATCGGTCCCAATGGTGCGGGAAAGACGACACTGTTCCGTCTGATTATGGGATTGGAGACAGTAGATAAAGGAGAATTTGAAGTAGGAGAGACTGTAAAGGTGGCGTATGTAGACCAGCAACACAGAGATATTGATCCGAATAAGAGTGTTTACCAAGTAATTTCCGGTGGCAATGAGTTGATCCGCATGGGAGGACGTGACATCAATGCGCGTGCATACCTTTCCCGTTTCAATTTCTCCGGAGGCGATCAGGAAAAACTTTGCGGTGTACTGTCCGGTGGTGAAAGAAACCGTTTACACTTGGCGATGGCTTTGAAAGAAGAAGGCAATGTACTGTTGCTCGATGAGCCTACCAATGATATCGACGTAAACACACTACGTGCTTTGGAAGAAGGTTTGGAAGATTTCGCCGGCTGTGCAGTAGTTATCTCGCACGACCGTTGGTTCCTCGACCGTATCTGTACACATATCCTTGCTTTTGAAGGAGACTCCAATGTATTCTACTTTGAAGGTTCTTATTCAGAATACGAAGAAAACAAAATGAAACGTTTGGGAAATGAAGAGCCGAAGCGTGTTCGTTATAGAAAGTTAATGACTGACTAGTATAAAGTAATAGATTGAAGCATTTCTAATGCTTTCTGTTTCAAAATAAAAGGCTCTGCAAATATTGTAGAGCCTTTATCATTTTATAAGGTAGTGAAACGTTTATCTCTCTTAAAAAATTGTAGTATAATCGTAATGTAGTTCTAAATATTATTAATTATATTTGTGCACAGTTTTTAAAAGCAAACAATTTATATTAACTAATCAACTACATTTATGTTAAAGAGAATGCGATCTTTTTTAGTGGCGGCGATGCTCATGGTCATTGCTACCGTTAGTGCGCAGGTTACCACTTCTAGTATGAGTGGTAAGGTTACAGCACAAGATGAACCTATCATTGGAGCGACTGTGGTTGCAATCCACGAGCCGTCAGGTACACGTTATGGTACAGTGACTAATATCAGTGGTCAATTTAATTTGCAAGGTATGCGTACCGGTGGTCCTTACAAAGTTGAAGTTTCTTATGTTGGTTATCAGACTGCTATTTATAAAGGTGTAAATTTATCGTTAGGAGAAGTATACACTTTAAATGTAGTTTTAAAGGAAAGTTCTGAATTATTGGATGAAGTTATAGTAACAGCACAGAAAACAGTAGAGAAGATGGGGACTGTAACGAATGTGAGTGAGCGTCAGTTAACGACATTGCCTACTATTAATCGTAGTATTACTGACTTTACTAAACTTTCTCCTTATGCGGGTGGCAGTAATTCTTTTGCCGGACGTGATGGACGTTATAATACAATAACTGTGGATGGTGCAGCTTTGAACAATAATTTTGGTTTGAGTACTAATAATTTGCCGGGTGGAGATGCGCAGCCTATTTCACTTGATGCAATTGATGAAATTAGCGTTAATGTTTCTCCTTATAGTGTTACGTATTCCAATTTTACGGGAGCTTCTATTAATGCTGTAACCAAGAGTGGTACAAACGAATTAAAGGGAACAGTTTATACATATCAGAAACCAAAGAATTTTATAGGAAAATCTATTAACGATGTTGACGTTCCTAATGTGGAAAGTTATAAATCCAGTTTGTATGGCTTTACATTAGGAGCTCCGATAATAAAAAATAAACTATTCTTTTTTGTAAATGGAGAATTAGAAAATAGTACTAGCCCTGGTATTTTGTGGACTCCTAGTCAAGAAGAAGTTGGAAGTGGGGATAATCAAAATCATATTTCTAGAACTTGGATAAAGGATTTGAAGACAATAAGTGATTTTGTAAAGGATAAATATGGATATGATCCGGGAAGTTATGATAAATTTGATGATTTCGAGAGTAAAAATTGGAAGCTTATGGCTCGTTTGGATTGGAATATTAATAAAAGTCATAAACTGTCATTACGTTTTAACACAGTGAAATCAGAAAATGATGCTAGTATTAGTTCAACCTCTTCGGTAATCACTAAAGCTAATTCAAACCGTTATGGGGTTGATGCATTTGCATTTGGAAATTCCAACTATGGTTTTAGAAATATTGTAACGTCTCTTTCCGGTGAGTTGAATAGCAATTTTTCTTCTTCAGTACAAAACAAATTATTAGTGACTTATACCCATATCCGAGATTCTCGTACAACTAAGGGAGATGCGTTTCCAATGGTTGATATTTACAAGGACGGTAAGCAGTATATGACATTGGGTACAGAATTGTTTACTCCTTTTAATGATGTCGAGAATAATGTATTTAGTGTTACTGACAATGTAACTATTAATAAAGGAAACCATTTGATAACTGCCGGTGCAACATTTGAAAGACAGTATTTCATGAATTCATATTTACGTGCTCCTTATGGATATTATCGTTATGCTTCAATGGACGATTTTATGACGAGAAAAAAACCGATGCTGTATGGCATTACTTATGGATATAATGGAAAAGACGCTCCGGGAGCTGAACTGACATTTGGTATGTTGGGAGCTTATGCACAAGATGAATATTCTATTACACCTAATTTAAAATTGACATATGGATTACGCTTTGATTTACCGTTATATTTTGATGATTTGTTAGGGAATGCGGCTATCAAAGAACAGTCATTTAATGGAACGAATGTTGACGTATCCGAATGGCCGAAAAGTAAATTGTTAATATCTCCTCGTTTAGGATTTAATTGGGATATAAAAGGTGACCGTTCTATTGTTTTGACTGGAGGTACAGGCTTGTTTACAGGGTTATTACCATTTGTATGGTTCACTAACCAACCGACAAATGCAGGTCAGATGCAAAATATGGTCGAATTTGAGACTTCGGAATTACCGGCAAACTTTGCTTTTAATCCAAATTATAAAGAAACTCTTACCCAAAATCCGGATAAGTTTCCATCAACTCCGGGAAATGAGGTCCCCGGTGCTATAGCTTATGTGGATCCGAATTTTAAAATGCCTCAAGTTTGGCGTAGTAATGTAAATGCAGAGTTTCAGTTACCTTATGGATTTATGCTTTCTGTTGGTGCTATGTATACACGTGATATATATAATGTTGTTCAGAAGAATATGAACGAAAAGGCCCCTTCTGGAACCTATAATGAACAACCGGGACGTGTATATTGGACTAAGAATAATTACTATGACAATCCTAAGACGAAAACCGTTATACAGTTGACTAATGGGGATGAAAAAGGTTATCAATATTCTTTTAATGCAGTATTAACGAAGAAATTTGATTTTGGCTTTACAGGTTCATTTGGGTACACTTATACAATGGCTAAAGATATGACGGCAAATCCAGGTTCATCGGCGGCTTCAGTATGGCAGAATAATGTTGCAGTTAATTCATTGAATGATCCGGGTGTCTCTTATTCTTTATTTTCTACCCCGCATCGTTTGATAGCTAATGCTTCTTATGAAGTTGCTTATGCGAATATGAAAACGACTGTTTCTTTGTTCTATACAGGTTACCAACAAGGACGTTTTTCTTATACCTATTCTAATGATATGAACGGTGACGGAAACTATTCCGATTTGATGTATGTGCCTGCTTCTAAAGAAGAAATGACATTTGTGGATATTAAAGATAAACAAAATAATGTGACTTATTCGGCGGTAGACCAACAAGAAGATTTTTGGAACTATGTAAATAATGACTCTTATTTGAATGATCACAAGGGGCAGTATGTAGAACGTGCTTCTTCTTTAGAACCGTGGATTCACCGTTTTGACATGAAGATAGCACAGGATTTTTATGCTAAGATTGGTAGCCGTAAGTACGGTATTCAAGTAAGTCTTGATATGTTGAATATTGGTAACTTATTAAATTCGAAGTGGGGGGCTTATCGCTCTTGCGGTTTGCAGAGTTATGATAATGTAAGGTTGTTAAAAACAGCAAGTAAGGTAGGAGAACCTCTTACTTATCAGATGAATGCATCTTCTCGCGAGGTGTTCCAGAAAAATTCTAAATGGGATTATACTGCTTCTACAGCTGTCTCTTATACACAT
>DXOJ01000184.1 GCA_019412865.1 Bacteroides sp.
ATCTAAATAAATAAGAGTTCTTGCTCCTAAATATATGAAATTAATTTTAGGGGCAAAAACTCTTGACAGACAATTCGTCTCAATTTTAAATCTTTTACAATATATACATTTAATTTGCGAGATAAACAGACAAAGCTATAACCAGCGCACAAACTTCCTGATATACCAGTTCTTCACGATCTGCGTCAAAATGCAATAAGAGAGTAAAATTCCAATCAGCCAGGGGAAATAGCTCAAAGGAAGAGCTGTCAATCCGATGGAACGGCCGAAAGCGGTGAAAGGAATAAGAATACCTATTGCCATGATTAAGAAGGTCAGTCCCATCACAGGCCATGTGGCACGGCTTTGTATGAACGGTATCTTGCGGGTACGTATCATGTGGACAATCAATGTCTGTGATAACAAACCTTCCACAAACCATCCGGTTTGAAACAATGTCTGATGTTCGGGGCTGTTGCAGCTAAATACGTACCACATGACCAGATATGTTATAATATCAAAGATAGAACTGATGGGACCTACATAAATCATGAAACGACTTAGATCGGACGCATCCCATTTACGGGGTTTCTTCAGGAACTCTGGGTCCATACGGTCAAAAGGAATGGTGGTCTGCGATATGTCATACAATAAGTTCTGAATCAATAGATGTATCGGCATCATGGACAGAAACGGCAGGAATGCACTGGCAAACATCACACTGAACATATTACCAAAATTGGAACTGGCAGTCATCTTTATGTACTTATTGATATTGCCGAATGTCTTTCTTCCTTCGAGTACTCCGTCTTCCAATACCATCAAATCTTTTTCCAACAAGATAATATCTGCGCTTTCTTTGGCAATATCCACAGCTGAATCGACTGATATACCAATGTCCGACTGACGCAATGCACCTGCATCATTGATTCCATCTCCCAAGAATCCTACCGTATTGCCTTGTTCCTGCAACAGAGAGATGATTTGCGTCTTCTGTAATGGAGTCAGTTTTGAAAATAAAGTGGTATCCTTCACCGCTTCTTTCAATTCCGTTTCGTCCATATTCTCTATGTCTATTCCGGTAAGAAAATGACTGGTATCAATACCTACCTGCCGGGCAATAGCTTTCACTACGACATCATTATCTCCCGATAGAATTTTCACTGCTACTCCATGCGCATATAACTGTTCAATGGCTTCGGCAGCAGAAGGTTTCGGAGGATCAAGAAAAGCAAGATACCCAATCAGTACCATTTCTTTTTCATCTTCGATGGCGAAATTACAATCTTTCTCGATAAAACTTTTTTGGGAGACTGCCAACACTCTCATCCCCTGCTGATTCATTTCTTCACTAATCATCTTTGCCTTGATTTTCAAAGCATCAGTCAAAGGATGAATCTGCCCGTTGAACTCGGCATAGGAACAGACATCGAGAACCTCTTCTACCGCTCCTTTAGTGATGATTTGCCGTTTCCCCTGCCTGTCTTCTATTACAACAGACATTCTTCTGCGTGTAAAGTCGAAAGGTATTTCATCCACTTTGGTGTAGTCATTCTTTAAATGTTCCAGACTCAAATCTCTTACATGAGAAAGAATCGCTTTATCCATCAGGTTCCTTAAACCAGTTTGGAAATAACTGTTAAAGTACGCATGACGAAGAATACGTTTACTGTTGTCGTCACTGCCATCTGCATTGATATATTTTTCCAATACGATTTTATCGCAGGTCAATGTACCGGTTTTGTCAGTGCAGAGTATGTCCATCGCTCCAAAATTCTGAATGGCATTGAGATTCTTTACTATTGTTTTCTTTTTGGACATGGCTATCGCTCCTTTAGAAAGGTTGGCAGTCACAATCATTGGCAACATTTCCGGGGTAAGCCCCACTGCAACGGATATGGCAAAAATGAAAGCCTCGAACCAGTCTCCTTTCGTGAAACCATTCACGAAAAACACAAATGGAACCATTACCAGCATAAAGCGAATCAACAAGAAGCTGACTTTACTAATACCTTTATCAAAAGCTGTAGTGGCACGGTGTCCAACCAGACTTTTTGCAATCGTACCCAGATATGTTTTATTCCCTGTTTCATAAATAATACCTTTTGCTGCGCCACTTATCACATTGGAACCCATATAACAAATATTGTCCAACTCAATGACGCTTCCTTTCCGAAATTGTTGGCTCTGTATCTCGGGAAACTTCTCTATCGGCTCGGACTCTCCTGTCAATGAAGCCTGACTGATAAACAAGTCTTTTGAATCGATGATCCGAATATCAGCGGGAACCATATCCCCAGCTGCCAGATACACAATATCCCCCGGAACGAGTTCCGTGATATCAATCTCTTCTTCCTGTTCACCGGCACGTTTAGCAAGACAGGTGTTCTTTACCATCTTCATTAAAGAATCCGTAGCTTCACTTGCTCGCCATTCCTGCCAGAAACGCAGGATAGCGCTGAATATCACCATGGATGAGATAATGATTACCCCTGTCCATTCCTGTTCTCCGGGTTCGGCCATCAGTACATCCAGAAACAAGGATATAATGGCAAGTCCGGTCAGAACACCAATGAAAGGATTGATAAACGTTTTGATAAACAGTATAAACGGGTTCTTTTTTTGTTCATGGACCACTTCGTTTCTTCCATAAATGGACTGTCGCTCTTGCACTTCTCCCAGCGTTAATCCAAGCTTTGTTGTCTGCAAGTATGAATAGATTGACTTACCGGGTTGTGTGGCAACCAGAAATACTTTCTCTGAATTGAATGTGTACTGTGATGAACGCAGTTTTTTCTTCCATACCATACT
>DXOJ01000185.1:0-5097 GCA_019412865.1 Bacteroides sp.
AAAATGCATATGATAAATAAAGATTCAGACATAGAATTTATAATCTCCAGATATCTCTCGAAAGAGGCTACACCAGAAGAAATAAAGGTACTGGATGATTGGATATCGGCTACTCCCGAAAACTATAGGAGCTTTCTATCACAAAAGAATGTGTGGGAAGTCAGTCACCCGGCTTTTAATCCGGAAGAGATAGATGTGGACAGTGCGCACAGAAAAGTAATGGAACAGATTCTCCATCAAAACCAGCCGGTTTCCGTTCGTCCTAAGTTGTCCTTCCTGCACTATTGGCAGCAAGTGGCAGCTATCTTACTTCTTCCTTTACTGATATTATCTGCTTATCTTTATTTTAAACCCGCTTCTCAAATTGCAGAGACTTATCAGGAGTTATTCACTCCTTATGGCACTTGGTCGGTAGTTAATCTGCCTGACGGTTCTAAGGTTTGGCTAAATGCCGGAAGTTCTTTAAAGTATCCGACTCAATTCAATGATAAGCAAAGAGTTGTTTCGATGCAGGGTGAAGCCTATTTTGAAGTAGAATCCGATAAAGAGCATCCCTTCATCGTAAAAACCAAACAACTGACTGTAGAAGCTACCGGCACAGCATTCAATGTGAACGCATACGCTCCGGATCATGTAGCAGCAGTGACGTTAGTAAAAGGGAAGGTCGCAGTCACTCTTGACCAGAAAAAGACGATTTCCCTTTCACCGGGAGAGAAAATTGACTATAATCTGGCCACTTCTTTATATAACGTCAATAAAACCAACACTTATAAATGGTGCTCATGGAAAGATGGAATACTCATTTTTAGAGATGACCCGCTGGAATATGTATTCAAGCGTTTGGGACAGACTTATAACGTGGAATTTATTCTGAAAGACGCTGAATTAGGAAAGTATTCCTATAAAGCGACTTTTGAAGGTGAATCTTTAAATGAGATTTTGCGCTTGCTTGAAATGAGTGCACCTATTCGCTGTAAAGAGGTTAGTAATCGCAACACCAATAATGAGAAGTTTGAAAAGCAGCGTATAGAGGTGAGTAGGATTGTACGGAAATAAGTTTGATTAGTACAAACTTAATCGTATGGCTTCAAATTAATTTCATTTAGTAGTATTAAGTTGTACGACACCCGGGTCTCATGCACACCGACACCCGGGTGTTGAACATGCTGACACCCGGGTGTCAAGCATCATGAGACCCGGGTGTCGTACAATTTATTCTTGCAGTATCTTTTTTTCTTCTCTACTATAAGTTATGATCCCAACCACTATTAATTAAAGTCATTAGTCCCATAACAGTACAGAAACGAATTTATTACTTCATCTTGTATACCAGCGTTCCTCCTTTTACAATATCCTCATGCGAGATTGTTTTCTTCGTATATGGTTCGCCATTCAATGTAATACTATCTACATATTTATGTTCTTTCGACAAATTCTCCGCAATAATCGTGAAAGTCTTGCCATCGGCCAGATGCAAAGTCATCTTCGGCAACTGTGGAGCACCGAATACATATTCCGCACTTACCGGATCTACCGGATAAAATCCCATCGCACTAAGCATATACCAGGCAGACATCTGTCCGCAATCATCATTTCCGCAAAGTCCGTCGGGTTTGTTTTTGTATTGAGTATCAAATATTTCACGAACCAATTCCTGTGTACGTTCCGGACGACCAGCCAGTGCATACAAATAAGTCACATGATGGCTTGGCTCATTTCCATGAGCATATTGCCCGATTAATCCAGTAACATCTGCTAAACTTTCACCTTCTAGCTTAACCGTAAACAATGAGTCTAATTTATTCAAGAAAGGTTTTTCTCCCCCAAACAACTGGATTAATCCTGGAACATCATGTTGTACATGCCAAGTATATTGCCATGCATTTCCTTCCGTATAATCTCCACCGACACTTTCAGAATGTGCCAACGCACTTGGGTTAAACGGAGCTTTCCAAGTTCCGTCAGCTTTGCGCGGACGCATGAACTTCGTCTCCGGATCGAAAAGATTCTTATAATAGTCAGCACGTTTCGCGAAGTAAGCGGCATCTTCCTCTTTACCCATACGACGTGCCATATCGGCAGCAGCATAATCATCATATACAGATTCTAAAGTGGAAGATACAGATTCTGCTTTTATCAGATCTGTCGGGAAATAACCATATTTCGTATAAACCTCCCAATCAGACTTCAACGGATGAGATACAGTCTGCGTCTTCTTTATTATATTGAAAGCACGTTCAGCGTCAAAGCCACGGAATCCTTTGCGATAAGCCTCGGCAATGACTGATACGCCGTGATTACCAATCATACAGAAATTCTCTTTTCCCCACAATCCCCAAATAGGCAGGAAGCCTTGCACTTCACCCTGTTCGATGAGAGAATTCACAAAACCGTCCACACGTTCGGGAATCACTAATGTATAAAACGGATGAGCGGCACGGTAAGTATCCCACAAAGAGAACGTAGAATAGAAAGCACCCGTTCCGGCCTTTACTATAGAGTCGGCAGCATTACGATACATACCGTCTACGTCCGAAATTTGATTAGGCTGAATCAACGCATGATAGAAACAAGTGTAAAAATTCGTTTTTTCATCATCAGTACCCTCTATTTCAATACGGCTCAAATAGTTATTCCATTCATTGTGGGCGGCAGTTCTCACTCCTTCAAAATCCCAGGCAGGAATTTCTGCTTCCAGATTCTTTTTAGCCCCGTCTATGCTGGTGGTAGAAAGAGCCACTTTCATCATCAGCTCGTCTCCCGGCTGCATGTCAAAAGAGGCAATGATACGTTTTCCTTTTTCTGTTTCGCCCATCGGAAGATAAAGTGAATCGACTACCGGACGGTTGAATTTCATCACAAAGAAATAATCCTGATTGACCCATACCGTGTTATTGACATGCCCTATCAGTGTTTGAGCATCTTCCCAGTTCACTTCACAACTGTTGACTTGTGAATGATATTGTTCTTCTCTCCATGCAGGACCATGTTGCAAGTCAATCAATATAGAGGCAGAATCAGCCTTGTGATAAGTATAGCGGTGAAGGGCAGCATGGATAGAGGCAGTCAGTTCCGCTTTTACCTGTGGATCAGAGAGCTCTGCGGTGTAATATCCCGGAGTAGCCGCTTCTTTATCTTTAGGGAAATGACTACGATAAGCATCCCACGCACGGGCACGTGTGCCAGTGACCGGCATCACCAAAATATCACCTAAGTCCATACATCCCGTTCCATTCAGATGTGTTTGAGTAAATCCCCAAATCAGGGAATCCTCATAAACATATTCAGAACAATAGCGCCAACCAACTGCTCCCGTCACAGGGCTGGTCTGTATCATACCGAAAGGATAACATGCGCCGGGAAATGTATGCCCGTTGTCTGCGCCACCGATAAAGGTATTAACGTATTGAGTATAATCTTTTGTATCCGTCTTTTCAGCCGGAGTACAAGAAGAATAAAAAAACAAGCCTGCTGCCAGAGTTGCAGCCATAAAAGGGGTTTTTCTTCTCATGGTAAATATAATAATGTTAAGTTAATGTCGCATTATATATGCTGATATTTATCTAATTTTTCACGATAGTAGCTTTCTACATCTTTCCAGTGGTAATAAGGAGCTACGTCTGTTTTCACCGGTAGTTTAGCTTCCTTTTCATTAAGTAATACTTTTACCAATACATCGTTACTTCCTTTTTTATGGAAAAAGACGAATTGCACGTTACTAGCCATCGGGAAAATATCATACGCTCTCCATTGTTCGGATAACTTTTCTACGTCAGGGTAAGATTCTCCATAATGATTCAGTTCCAATAAAGCGACTAACGGTAACAGACAAGACTCATGACCAAATCTTAAAGTGGCCTGGTTCTTACCTTCTTTCAAAGCAGCATCTGCCCTATCTAAAATATTACGCAACAAGTCGGCTTCCCGATAGGGCATCAAACCATCCGTTACAGGAGAACAAGCGTGTGTCAGATACCAATATAAGTTGTTACAACTCCATAGATCATAACACTCTTCATCCGTGAAAAGAGAATATAGCTGCATATCTGTATCATGACTCTGCATATTACAAGCCAAATCAAAAAGACGTCTCATCAGGCGCGCTTCATCAACGTTTGCTTTTACATACGCTTCGTCTGTAAACAATGTTTTCATCAACCGTTCCGGACGTACATGGGTAGCCTCAAAATCTTTCTGAACCTTTTTCACTTTATCGGAACTAGCTATTTTACTCAAATCCTTAGCAGGAGGATTCATGTAATACATATCATGGTAACTTGCATCATTCTTGATACATAGATTAGGATTCATCGCCTGCAATTGGAGGCATTCGGATGTCATGGATAATATACACCGGATGACAACTGTGGAACGGGCATCCACTTCTGTTCCATCCGCAAATATCTGTGGGAAATTAGTATACATACGCTTTGCAATTCCTCTGTGTTGGCGTGCTCCCACCGAAGTCAGTTCACCAAGACGACCTTCCGCCATATCAGCCATGCGCAAAACAATATCCAGTGTGTTTTTACCTGTTGCAGTAAGTTTGTTTAAAGAGTCGGCTTTTAATAAAGTTTGCTTGGGGAAACGATAATCATTCGGATCAATCAAATACCGTGAACCATGACGCATATATGTGCTGATATAAAAAGGTTCGTACCCCTTAGGAGCAGCTGTCTGCTTGGCAGTAGGCGTGGGATATGCATAATAATTATTAGCGGATAAATACCGGTTTGCACGGATCTCTTCACGAGCAGTTTGCGCTTGTACCGTCCATACAAACAAAAGCAATAAAAGGATAGATGTGAGTTTTTTCATGATAGTATTATTCAATGTATTAATAGTTGTGCCACAAAATTAGAGATTTCTTCTCATTTAAAAGGATTTGATACAGACAAATATACTTAAATCTTAAATGGAGGAAGTTCCTATTTATGTGGATTCGCTGTGATAAAACAAAAATTCGTACGACTTATTGAATAAATATCAACTCAATTATTTATCTTTGTTAGCTTAATAACAAGCTGGCGCAAAAAACAATAAGTATAATGAAAGATTTCTTGAAATTTACACTTGCCACGGTGACAGGTATCATTT
>DXOJ01000185.1:5107-10009 GCA_019412865.1 Bacteroides sp.
CAAGTATTGTATTATTTATAATCAGCATGGTAACGTTGTTTGGCATCATGTCTGCTTCGGACACGGAAACAATCGTAAAAAAGAATTCTGTAATGATGCTCGACTTAAACGGAACGTTGGTTGAACGTACGCAAGAAGATCCGCTGGGTATTTTATCACAGTTGTTGGGTGACGGATCTAACACGTACGGACTGGACGATATTCTTTCTTCTATCCAGAAGGCTAAAGAAAACGAAAATATTAAAGGGATTTATCTACAGGCAAACTCATTAGGCACCTCCTATGCTTCTTTGCAGGAAATCCGCAACGCACTGCTCGACTTCAAAGAAAGTGGAAAATTCGTTATTGCTTATGCAGACTCCTATACGCAGGGACTTTATTATCTTTCCAGCGCAGCCAATAAGGTGTTGCTCAATCCCAAAGGAATGATTGAATGGCGGGGTATCGCCTCTGCTCCCCTGTTCTACAAAGATCTGCTGCAAAAAATAGGAGTTGAGATGCAGGTGTTCAAGGTGGGAACTTACAAATCTGCCGTAGAGCCGTTTATTGCTACGGAAATGAGTCCTGCCAACCGCGAACAGGTTACCACATTTATCACTTCTATCTGGGGGCAGGTTACGGAAGGGGTATCTACTTCACGTAATATTTCTGTAGACTCACTGAATGTTTATGCAGATCGCATGCTCATGTTCTATCCGGCAGAAGAGAGTGTAAAATGCGGATTGGCTGATACTCTGATTTATCGCAATGATGTGCGTAATTATCTTAAGAAATTGGTAGAGATCAATGAAGATGATAATCTTCCTATATTAGGATTGGGCGACATGATGAACGTAAGGAAAAATGTGCCGAAAGATAAAAGCGGTAATATCGTAGCTGTTTATTATGCATCCGGTGAGATTACAGACTATCCGAGCTCTGCAACTTCCGAAGACGGGATTGTCGGTTCGAAAGTCATTCGTGACCTGCGCAAATTGAAAGATAATGATGATGTGAAAGCTGTTGTACTCCGTGTCAATTCTCCAGGTGGAAGTGCTTTCGCCTCGGAACAAATCTGGCATGCTGTGAAAGAGCTGAAAACAAAAAAACCGGTCATTGTCTCTATGGGTGATTATGCTGCGTCAGGAGGTTACTATATCTCTTGCGTTGCCGATACGATTGTTGCAGAGCCTACTACCCTGACCGGTTCTATCGGAATCTTCGGTATGATTCCTAATGTGAAAGGATTGACTGATAAAATCGGTTTAAGTTATGATGTCGTAAAAACGAATAAATACGCTGATTTCGGAAATATCATGCGTCCGTTTAACGAGGATGAGAAATCATTGCTTCAAATGATGATAACTGAAGGATATGATACCTTTGTAACTCGTTGTGCCGAAGGACGTCACATGACGAAGGAAGCTATCGAGAAGATTGCTGAAGGCCGTGTATGGACTGGGGAAACTGCTAAAGAACTGGGATTAGTAGACGAATTAGGTGGTATTGACAAGGCACTGGACATTGCTGTTGCAAAAGCCGGTATCGAAGGCTATACCGTTGTGTCTTATCCTGAGAAACAAGATTTCCTGTCTTCCCTGCTTGATACGAAACCGACGAATTATGTAGAATCACAATTACTGAAAAGTAAATTAGGCGAGTACTACCAGCAATTCGGCTTACTGAAAAATCTGCAAGAACAATCTATGATTCAGGCACGTATTCCGTTCGAACTGAATATAAAATAAACCGTAATACATGGACGAACACTTTATCAAGATACATAAGTGGCTCTACCCTGCCTCCTGGCTCTACGGAGCAGTGGTAATGATGAGAAATAAACTCTTTGACTGGGAAGTTCTTCAATCAAAGAGTTTTGATATACCTATTATCAGCGTGGGTAATCTCGCTGTAGGAGGGACAGGAAAAACTCCACACACTGAATATCTGATAAAGTTTCTTTGTAATCAATATAAGGTAGCTGTATTAAGCCGGGGATATAAACGGCACACGAAAGGTTATGTATTGGCAACTCCGGAAAGTACGGCAAGAAGCATTGGCGACGAACCTTACCAGATGCATCAAAAATTCCCGTCTGTCACAGTAGCTGTCGATGAAAAGCGTTGTCATGGCATAGAAAAGTTGCTTGCACTGCAAAAGCCTTCAATAGATGTTATCCTATTGGACGATGCTTTCCAGCACCGATACGTCAAACCGGGATTGAGTATTCTGTTAACGGATTATCACCGATTATTCTGTGATGACACTTTGCTCCCCGCAGGACGGCTTCGTGAACCAATTAGCGGCAAGAATCGGGCGCAAATCGTTATTGTCACCAAATGCCCGCAAGACATCAAGCCTATTGATTATAACATTATCACGAAACGGCTGAGCCTTTATCCATATCAACAGTTATTCTTCTCATCGTTCCGGTATGGTAACCTGCAACCAGTGTTCCCTACCATGTCTCCGGACACAAATGCAATTTCGACAAACCATGAGGTTGCTTTGTCCTCACTGACAAACACTGATATATTATTGATGACGGGAATTGCCTCACCTGCCCCTATTCTCGAAAGACTGGAAGGTTGTACCAAACAAATAGATTTACTATCGTTTGACGATCACCACAATTTCACTCATCGGGATATACAGCTTATCAAAGAACGGTTTCATAAACTGAAAGGAGAACACCGGTTGATTATTACCACCGAGAAAGATGCAACACGCCTGATTAACCATCCGGCTTTGGACAAGGAATTGAAACCATTTATCTACGCCTTGCCTATTGAAATTGAAATATTACAAAATCAACAAGATAAATTTAACCAACATATTATTGACTATGTTAGAGAAAATACAAGAAACCGCAGCTTATCTGAAAGGTAAGATGCATACCAGTCCGGAAACTGCTATTATACTAGGCACCGGACTTGGCAGTTTGGCAAACGAAATCACCGAGAAGTATGAAATAAAGTATTCGGATATCCCCAACTTCCCGGTATCTACCGTCGAAGGTCATAGCGGTAAGCTGATTTTCGGCAAACTAGGAAATAAGGATATCATGGCTATGCAGGGACGCTTCCACTATTACGAGGGTTATTCTATGAAAGAAGTAACTTTCCCTGTACGTGTCATGCGTGAATTAGGTATCAAAACCTTGTTTGTATCCAATGCCAGTGGCGGTACAAATGCAGATTTCGAAATCGGTGACCTGATGATTATCACTGACCATATCAACTATTTCCCCGAACACCCGCTTCGCGGAAAAAATATCCCTTACGGACCTCGCTTCCCGGACATGAGCGAAGCATACAGCAAGGAACTGATTAGTAAGGCTGACGAGATTGCCAAAGAAAAAGGAATTAAAGTACAACACGGAGTGTATATTGGTACGCAAGGTCCTACTTTCGAAACTCCTGCCGAATATAAACTATTCCATATCCTTGGTGCTGATGCAGTTGGTATGTCTACCGTTCCGGAAGTTATCGTAGCCAACCATTGTGGTATCAAAGTTTTTGGTATTTCCGTCATTACCGACTTAGGAGTAGAAGGAAAAATCGTAGAAGTAACACACGAAGAAGTTCAGAAAGCCGCTGACGCTGCTCAACCGAAAATGACCACGATCATGCGTGAACTTATCAACCGTGCCTAAACAACCATCCCGATTTATGAGAACTGAAATAGCATCTCTCGGTGAGTTTGGTCTGATTGACCACCTCACCGAGGGAATCAAACTGGAAAACGAATCCAGCAAATATGGAGTGGGCGACGATGCCGCCGTTCTCTCCTACCCTTCAGAAAAGCAAGTACTGGTAACAACCGACCTGCTTATGGAAGGTGTGCATTTTGACCTGACTTATGTTCCCTTGAAGCACTTGGGATATAAATCAGCAGTAGTTAATTTCTCCGATATTTATGCCATGAACGGTACTCCCCGGCAGATTACGGTATCTCTTGGTCTTTCCAAGCGTTTCAGCGTGGAAGATATGGACGAACTTTATTCCGGTATCCGTCTGGCTTGCCAGCAATATAATGTCGACATTGTGGGAGGCGATACCACTTCTTCCTTGACAGGCCTTGCTATCAGCATCACCTGTATTGGCGATGCCGACAAGGATAAAGTAGTATACCGTAATGGAGCCAAAGACACTGACCTGATCTGCGTCAGCGGCGACTTGGGGGCAGCCTATATGGGTTTACAACTCTTGGAACGTGAAAAAGTCGTATTGCAAGGTGATAAAGATGTCCAACCGGATTTCTCCGGCAAAGAGTATTTATTAGAACGCCAATTGAAACCGGAAGCGCGCAAAGATATCATTGAGAAATTGGCAGCCGCCAATATAATCCCTACTTCTATGATGGACATTTCTGACGGCCTATCATCAGAACTGATGCATATCTGCAAACAAAGCAATACTGGTTGCCGCGTTTACGAGGAGCATATCCCAATCGATTATCAGACAGCTGTTATGGCCGAAGAGTTTAACATGAATCTTACGACTTGTGCCTTGAATGGTGGAGAAGATTATGAACTACTCTTTACTGTTTCCATCGCCGATCATGAGAAAATTTCACAAATGGAAGGAGTTCGTCTCATCGGACATATTACCAAACCTGAACTTGGCTGTGCATTGATTACCCGTGATGGACAAGAATTCGAACTAAAAGCACAGGGATGGAATCCATTAAAAGAAGATAAATAATAGATTTCATCACATACCTGAAATATTTTTCATCTTATACAACACTGATAATTAGCCGACTAACTTTTTATCAGTGTTTTTTATTTCCATAAGACTTGCAGAATCCAAAAGTTTCACTACCTTTGCAACCGCAAAAGAGATATTACCGGACCGAACAAGCACGAGGTGCCATAGCTCAGTTGGTAGAGCAAAGGACTGAAAATCCTTGTGTCCCCGG
>DXOJ01000186.1 GCA_019412865.1 Bacteroides sp.
TCGGAAGATGAACGGCCGCATGGTTCCATATAGACGGCTGGGCGGAAGGTACGGAACAGAAGAGGTGCAGACTGGGGTCTGTGCCTCTTTTTTTATATATGTACAAGATACGTTTTTCCGCTTTTAAGCGGCAAAGGTCTTGGATTGCCTCGTTTTTGCCGCAAGGCGGCCCCTTTCAGGGGCTGGTCGGCTAAAAGAAAATCATCCTCGCTTCGCTGCGGTATTTTCTTTTGCCAAGCCTTGCGCAAAAAGGCAATCCAAGGGCCGGAGGCCTATAAAATCGGGAAAACATATCCCGATGGGATTATTCATTCTTAAAAATTTAAAGACATGAAACTGAAATTCATCGAAAACATCTGCAGGCAAGTGGTCGCACTGGTTCTGCTTACGGGAATATGCCTGCTTTACTGCAAGGGCGTCATTCCCGTGTATCTGTCTGTCCTGTTCCTTATGTCCGGAACACTGGTCCGTCTCGCCTTCAGGACATTCACCTTTGTCTTGAAAACAATCCTTGTCCTGATTGTCATGGGCATGCTTGTATAACCATCAAATGCAGAAGATATGAGAACTTACACATTTACATCCTCGGCTCCGGTCATGCCGGCTGCATGGCCTGCCACAAACCGGACAACACCTGTCAAAAGACAGCCTCCCTGTACGACAGACGGGCCCAGACGTATCGGCTACTATCTGGAACCGTTGAAAGGCATCGCCTCGAATCCGGACAGGCAGAGAATCCTGAAGGATTTTTTCAAGGAAACTTATGTATAACATTTTAAATTTTACCATTATGTTTTTTCAAGCAATCAACCAAATGATTACGACAGGCACAGACCTGAGTATCAACATCAGACGGGTAAACGACAATCTGACGGTAGCCGTCGTTCCCAGACGGTCGGGAGTAAAGGCCGGAGAACGCATTGTCCCGCTCATCCTGAACGGTACGCCGGAAGAACTGGATGCAGGATTCCTGCAGGCTGTCGGTGCACCCGTACAGAAAGCGCAAGGTATCCTTACCAACCTGGAATCGTTCGAGAAGCAGGCAGAGCAGGCGGTTTCACAAAGCAAAACCTCCAAGCCTACGGTGGAAAAGGAGTCCAAGGAAGCCCGTGAAAAACGGGAAAAGATGGAAAAACTGTTGAAGAAAGCTGAGGATGCCACGGCAGGAAAGCATTATTCCGAAGCATTGACCTGGTTCAGGCAGGCTAAGGTACTGGCACAGCCGGACAAACAGGCGGACATTGACAAAAAAATGGCGGAAGTGCAGAAGAAGGCATCCGAGGGAAGTCTGTTCGACATGGTACAGCCGCCGGTAACTGCTCCACAGCCATCCTTGCAGCAATCGGCTCCACAATCGATGGCAGCCCCGACGCCACAATACCGGAGCGGAGAGCAAGTTCCGATGTTCATGCCCGAACAGCCTGCCCCGGCTCCGCAACCCGTTGCACAGCCGCAAGTCCAGCCCGTACAATATAGGCAACCTGCACCGCAACCGGTTCCTCAGCAGGCTGCTCCACAACCGCAAGACATCCAGTTCCATCAACCGGTACAGGTGCCGCAACCGCAATTGGCGGACAATCGCTGGATGCAACAACCGGCTCCGTCACAGTATGCAACGGTGCAGGAGGCTGCAATGTATAACTTCGACAAGGATTACGAGGATGACCGGGAGCTGCTCAGGGAGGACCCTTATGCGGAATATCCGGACTTTCCGAAGGAATGCCGCATGACGGATATGGCACAAATGGATATGGTATATTGTTAAACCCTATAAAAGAAAAATAATATGGCACTTGAAATCAAAGGATTGCAGAGAGTATTCAAATTCAAGAAGGACTCTATGGAGCTCGTGTTGGATGATCCGAACAGCGAACTGTCCGTAAACGAGGTGATGGACTTCTATTCCATGACCTACCCTGAACTGACCACGGCAACGGTATATGGTCCTGAGTGGGAGGACGACAAGGCGGTTTACCGCTTCAAGACAACCATCGGAGTGAAAGGGTAAGCGGTATGAACAAGAAAAAAAGGATAAGGAAACATGCAGACAGCTTTCAGAACAAGCCAAGGATGGACTGGCACGGCTGATTATTCTCTCAGTAAGTTCGTCCCACATCCGAAGGGGAACCTCGGAACGGAAAAGAAGGATACTTCCGCCACCGGGAAGCACAATGCTTTTCTGACCGGTAGAATCACACCCCTTGCACCGGATTATTGGCATCAGGATATGGATAATGATTCTCCGATCAATCTCACGACTCCGGAAAATTTTGACTATCTCTACCGGTCGGCATCAAGATATGCGGAACTTATGGGCATAAAACTCCCTTTCCGATACAGGAAAGGGGGGTGCCCCCGCCTGAATATTACCGAGTTGTACAGAGTTATGGAAGAGTGTGTACCGGAGTGTATCAATCTGGAAAAGAAAAGCGGAAGGCTGCATTTCTGTCTGTTCCGCCATCACGACTGGCCGGAACCTGCTTTGTTCTGGATTCCGGTTGATTTTACGGAACGGCTTCCGGCACCATTGAAGGACATTGTCAGGGAGTTCATCCGGCAATTTGTCCGGCATCACGGGCTGTACGATGTTACCGAGACATTTTATTATGACTTTGCCATAGAAGAGCTGGAAGACTGGGGAAACCGGGATTCCGATGCTTCCCCGAAGGAAATCAGGGCGAACAGACGGCTGGCGGATTCCTATCAGTCTGGAAAACGGATGAAAGCACTCAGACGGATGTCGGGCAAACCGTTCTGCAAGTCTTTGGAAGAGGCTGTGCGGAATTACCGGACAAAAAAGGAAAAAGAGCTGAAGCTGTTGGAACTGATAGAGGACGGCATGGCATTGATTACTCCGGAAAGCCCGGTCCTGACAGGCTACCAGTACGATTGGGCTTATGAAGAGGAATGCGATTTTCCCCCGGTGGGAATGGAAAGCCAGGTCATGCTGGTCTATTCTACTGGTGATACACTGGCGGAGTGTGTCAAGGAGTATATGAATTCGGACTACCGGGAGGTCTATGCCCTTACTCCGGTCACTTACAAGCTACTGACACCGGAAACAGACTGTCTTTTTCAGATGGATGACTATCCGGAAAGGCTTTCCAGATGGTTGGTGCGTTTTACAGACTATATTGATGACAACTTTTAAAACGAATGAAATGAATGAACTGACTAAGAAACTTCAACAGGTGATGGTTCCCAAAGCGGCACTGATTGCTTACGAATACAGTGATGGCCGCTATGGACACGGGACATATTATCTCGAACTGCATCCGATCAACGACAGAGGCCGGATGGAGGCTGCCGTCCCCGTTACGTATGAATTTATGGACTCCCTTGTGGAATACTATACGGATAACCGGCAGGATGTACCGCATGGGAAAATCCCCGCCAATATGCTGTGGTGCGATACACGCAAGGGACACGAGAGGTACATCTGGTACAATCCTCCGGGAAAACGGCAGATGTTCTTTTCCGAAAGGCTGAATAT
>DXOJ01000187.1 GCA_019412865.1 Bacteroides sp.
ATAATTGTATCATGTTAGAAAAAGAAGAAATTGTCTCTCCGAATCTGGAGGAGTTAAAGAGTCATTATCGTAGTATTATAACTTTGTTGGGTGAAGATGCCGAAAGGGAAGGGTTATTGAAAACTCCGGAACGGGTGGCTAAGGCGATGTTAAGCTTGACGAAAGGGTATCACATGGATCCTCACGAAGTGCTTCGCTCCGCTAAATTCCAGGAAGAATATAGCCAGATGGTGATTGTGAAAGATATCGATTTCTTCTCTCTTTGCGAACATCACATGTTGCCGTTCTACGGAAAGGCGCACGTGGCTTATATTCCTAACGGCTATATCACAGGGTTGAGTAAGATTGCCCGTGTAGTCGATATATTCTCTCATCGTCTGCAAGTGCAGGAACGCATGACACTGCAAATCAAAGAGTGCATTCAGGAAACGCTGAATCCACTGGGAGTAATGGTGGTGGTGGAAGCCAAACACATGTGTATGCAGATGCGTGGTGTAGAAAAACAAAACTCTATTACTACTACTTCCGACTTTACCGGAGCTTTCAATCAGGCAAAGACTCGTGAAGAGTTTATGAATCTGATTCAACACGGAAGAGTATAATCTGTTTTCTGCTTACTAAACAAATAAGCTTATCGTAAAACGACGCGATCTCCCAACCGCTTTGCCATGATGCTTTGTACGGTTCTCAACTCATTATAGCGTTGCATAAGTGAGTCGCATTTCTCATTATCATGGGCAAGAGCAGGATCTTGCAGGGCATAAAGCATATGCTTCAATTCCTCTGTTACGATTGCATACTTGAAGTTAATCATTAACATCGGAACCATTTCATAGAGCCGCTCTTCATCCGTCACAATCTTTTGGGACTTGGAGTGATATTTACTAAGCTGATAACGCACATTAATCAAGTCTACACTCAATTTACTGATTACCGGATCAGGATGTGCCAGGAAATAACGTTCGGCAATGAAGTTGGAATCGTGCATGTGTGCAGCAGCTTCCGATAACATTTGGCGGTGCAGCGGATTATGGAAGGCTAACTCGTCCTCTTTCAAATCATTAACCACATATTCTATGACGGTTACCGGAATTTCGTTTCCTTCTTCATCGGTCAGGTTACACATGATTTTCTCTCCATAACGAACTACCGCCTGTAATATCAGTCGCTCGAATTTGTAGAATTCCTGCCCTTCCTTTCCTTCCTGCGGAATAAAGGAAGCATAACTGTCTTCCTGCAGAGCAGGAGGAACATCTGTATATCCGCCATCCACTTCAGGAGGTAACGGAATATCTCCATTAGGTATTGGAACATCTTCAGGAGATGTGCTGCCCTGTGACATCATAGCCGTTCTTTCAGCCATCCGGCGTTCCCGTTCCGTTTGTTCAGCTCGCTTCTCTGCTTGAGTTTCCCGTCTTTTGGCAACTTCTGATACTAGCAGCTTATCTTCTACATGAAGTAGCTGCGCGCATTCTTTGATATAGACGTCTCTGACAATTGCTTCAGGGATGACAGAAATACTTTGCACCAGATTACCAATCAGTTCCGCACGCTTGATGGGATCTTTTCCTGCATCCTCCAGTAGCAAGTTCGTTTTGAAGCGGATAAAGTCCGTTTCATGTTCCGAGATAAAAGTCTGAAATTCCGTTGAGTTATGCTTGCGGGCAAAAGAGTCCGGGTCGTCCCCATCGGGAAGAAGACAGACTTTGATATTCATACCTTCCTCCAATAACATGTCAATTCCCCGGATAGAAGCCTTGATACCTGCTGCGTCACCGTCGTAAAGCACAGTCATGTTGTTGGTAAACCGGTGAATCATACGGATTTGTCCCGGTGTAAGGGCTGTTCCCGAGGAAGCAACCACATTCTCTATGCCGGATTGATGCATGGAGATTACGTCCGTGTAGCCTTCAACCAAAAAGCAACGGTCTTGTTTTACAATAGCCTGTTTGGCAAAATATATACCGTATAACTCGTTACTTTTGTGGTAAATTTCCGATTCGGGCGAATTGACATATTTGACTTTGACCCCTTTCGTAGCACTGGCAAGTACACGTCCGCCAAAAGCCACCACTTTGCCGGAAAGCGTATGTACAGGGAAAATAACACGTCCCCAAAAACGATCCCGTAACCGGTGGTCGTCCGTTTCGTAGCAAAGTCCTGTTTTTACCAAGTACTCTTTCTTATATCCTTTTTGGATTGCTTCTTTGGCGAATGCATCGTGGGCTTCAGTGCAGTAACCTAATTGGAATTTCTCAATGATGTCGTCGCGAAAGCCACGGTTGCGGAAATAGGCCATACCGATGCTACGCCCGTCTACATGATTTTTTAGTATATTCTGGAAATAGTCGCGTGCAAAGTTATTAACGATAAACAGACTTTCGCGTTCGCTTTGCACAAACTTCTCTTCATCGCTTAATTCCCGCTCCTTGATTTCAATATTATATTTCTTGGCAAGGTACTTCAATGCTTCCGGATAAGACATCTGTTCGTGCTCCATAATGAAATGCACGGCATTTCCACCTTTTCCACAAGCAAAACATTTGCATAATCCTTTAGCGGGAGAGACATAAAAAGATGGGGTTTTATCACTGTGGAACGGACATAAACCGACATAATTGACACCACGTTTGCGCAGGGTGACAAAATCCGAAACGACATCCATAATTTGTGCCGCGTCCAATATCCGGTCTATGGTAATTTGATCTATCATTCTTTCTCCTGTGAATCCGTTTTTGCGGATACAAAGGTACACATAAAAAAATCCCCTACAAAGAACTTTTTTGCAGGGGATCGTTAAATCTTGGCAGCGGTATTGATTATTTAATCTTTTCCCGGATCTTCGTCAGATACTTTTTCATACCTTCCGCATCCTTGTTTTCGATGATTTCGAGAAGTTTTTTCAATTCTGTCCGGATATTAGTCACTTGTCCCGGAGTGCGTGGGTTGAACAGTATTTCCTGAAGCAGGTAATCATCTTCGCTTAGCAGGCCTTTGGCGATTGCCATGTGCTTTTTGAACGTAGTTCCCGGGGCTTCCTGATGTTTCATTACGGCAGCAAATACGAACGTCGATACGAACGGAATAGAAAGCGAGTAGGCTACTGTTTCGTCGTGCTCATCAAATGTATATTCGAAGATGTTCAACCGTAATGTCTGGTAGAGGTCTTTGAAGAATATTTTTCCCAGGTGGTCGCCTTCACTGATGATGATGGCATTTTCGCTGCTTAGATTGCTAAGACTTGCGAAAGTCGGGCCAAACATAGGGTGACTGGAAACGTAGCGGAAACCACTTTCTTCATAGAACTTCTTCAATCCTGTTTTTACAGAGGCAATGTCACTAATGATACAGTCTTTCGGTAATACAGGCAGTATTTTGCGAAAGGCATCCAACGTGTACTTTACTGTGACGGCATTAATAACCAGTTCCGGTTCAAATTCCTTAATCTCCTCCAATGTGGTGAAACGATACGTGTTATAGACGAAACGCAACTGGTGCGGGTTGACGTCGAACACGGCCGTCTCGTGTTGAAAGCTCAAAATATCAGTAAAGAAGGAGCCCATTTTACCGGCTCCAAGGATTAATATTCTCATAATGTTTATTATTTAGTGAGAGTGTGTCAAAACACAAATTATCGCAGATTATTTCAACTATATTGATATATTAATCAACGACTTATAAAATTATTTCTGCGATAATTTGCGTTAATCTGCGTTTTATTATTCATTATGACACACCTTCACTCTAACTACTTATTAATAATTTCCATCTGTTGACGAACTGATTCTTCGTGGATGGCTTCGAAAATCTTCTTCATAAACTCGCTGTCCATACCGCATTGTTCGCCCTGCGCGCCACGTTTTTCCAGAATCTCATTGTAACGTCCGGCTTGAAGAACTGTGATTCCGTGCTCCTTTTTGTAAGTACCGATTTCACGGGCCACACGCATTCTTTTTGCTAATTCCTGAATGATATTGTCGTCACATTCATCAATCTGTTTACGGAGTTGTGCCAGACTTTCGGTAGACTGTGTTTCCGTACGGATTACCAACAGATTGAGGATATAGTCGAGTACGTCCGGAGTAACTTGTTGAGAAGCATCGCTCCATGCGCAATCCGGGTTGCAGTGGCTTTCTACAATCAGACCGTCGAAATTCAAGTCCATAGCCTGTTGGCAAAGCGGTGCAACCAACTCACGTTTTCCACCGATATGGCTCGGATCACAGAAAATCGGAAGATTAGGGATACGGCGGCGTAGTTCGATAGGAATATGCCATTGGGGAAGATTCCGGTAGATCTTTTTGTCATAACTGCTGAAACCGCGGTGGATAGCACCCAGACGCTTCAAACCAGCGTTGTTGATACGTTCCAGTGCTCCGATCCATAATTCGAGATCCGGGTTCACCGGGTTCTTAACCAATACAGGGATATCAACCCCTCTCAGTGCGTCAGCGATTTCCTGTACGGCGAAAGGATTGGCAGTGGTGCGTGCACCTACCCAAAGAATATCGATTCCCGCTTTCAGACATTCGTAAACGTGTTTGGCTGTTGCTACCTCCGTAGAAACATACATTCCAGTTTCTTTCTTCACCTCTTTCAACCAGGCAAGACCTTCTACACCGATACCTTCGAAACCTCCCGGTTTGGTACGCGGCTTCCAGATTCCGGCACGATATATTTTTTGTCCTTTAGCAGCCAGTTGTTTGGCTGTATCCATTACTTGTTCTTTCGTTTCTGCGCTACACGGGCCGGCAATGACAATCGGTCTTTTAGCTTCAACGCCCGGTAATAAAATTGATTCGAGTTCCATATTCTTATTTGTTTTTATTCTTTTAATAACTTGTTTTCATTGAAATTGTTCTGTTGTCTCATTCTGCTGTCGTTCTCTCTTTGTAAGAGGTTAGATTCTTTTAATTCTTTCCAGAGCTTCCGCCAGCTTATTGTCCTTGCAACAAAGTGAGATACGAATATACCTTGCTCCGTTGCTGCCGAAGATAAATCCCGGAGTGATAAACACTCTTGCTTCATGCAGCACCTTTTCTGTCAGTTCCTCTACATCTTTGCAGGAAGCGGGAATCTTTCCCCAAAGGAACATTCCTACTTGTTTTTCGTCGTAGGTGCATCCCAATGTTTTCATAATCTCACCGGCGAGGTGACGACGGTTGCGATAGTTCTCGTTATTGCCTTCATACCAGTCCGCTTCGGCTTCAAGAGCAGTTGCTGCAGCCAGTTGCATAGCACGGAACATACCACTGTCGATATTGCTTTTCACTTTCAGTATCCATTGCACGAATTCCGCGTTTGACGCCAGCATTCCGATACGCCAGCCGGGCATATTGTGGCTCTTGCTCATAGAGTTAAACTCGATGCAACAGTCTTTGGCTCCCGGTACACTTAGAATACTGATAGGCTTATCGTTCAGGATAAAGCTGTACGGATTATCATTCACAATTACGATATTCTTACGACGGGCAAAGTCAACGAGACGTTCATAGATTTCCGGAGTTGCATTGGCTCCCGTCGGCATGTTGGGATAATTGGTCCACATCAGTTTTACACGGCTAAGATCCATCTTTTCCAGTGTCTCGAAGTCAGGCATCCAGCCATCCTCTTCTTTCAGGTCGTAGTTGATAACTTCCGCTCCGAGTATTTTACTCAAAGAAGTATAGGTGGGGTATCCCGGATTCGGGACTAGCACCTGCTCACCCGGATTGACGAATGCCAGCGTAACATGGAGAATTCCTTCTTTAGAGCCGATTAAAGGCTGTATCTCCGTATTCGGATTCAGTTCCACTCCATACCAGCGTTGATACCAGGCAGCGAAGCCTTTGCGCAGTTCGGGGATACCTACATACGGTTGGTAACCGTGTCCGTTGGGATCATGAGCATTGTTGCACAATGTTTCGATGGTTTCCCTTGAGGGAGGCATATCGGGGCTTCCGATACCGAGGCTGATAACATCCTTTCCCTCTGCATTCATCTGTGCTACCTCTTTTAGCTTCTTTGAGAAGTAGTATTCGCTTACACTTGCCAATCTGTCGGCAGGAGCGATTTTATACGTTTGACTTTCCTTCTGCATATTCGCCTAATATT
>DXOJ01000188.1 GCA_019412865.1 Bacteroides sp.
CTATAAATGTAGATGATGCTACCGTTTCAGGGCTTGTTATAGCGTCCCGGTCCTTACCGAATCCGGCAATAATTGCATTCTCATTTTTGCCTGCAATCCAGCGTTCGGCTAATTCGGGGAATGGAGATAAGGAACTTGTAAGTCTGGCTCTTGGGTAATTGTAAATATCAAATCCATGAAAACCGATTAAGAAAATATTCAAGTCAAAGTTTTTATAGGTAAATGAATTATTCATTCCCCAATTGAATTTGGGTTGCCCGTTACCAATAATGACATAATCATCTGCATCTATAGTTCCA
The DNA here is from genome assembly GCA_019412865.1 of Bacteroides sp. Lineage (GTDB taxonomy): Bacteria > Bacteroidota > Bacteroidia > Bacteroidales > Bacteroidaceae > Bacteroides. The sequence goes on from DXOJ01000188.1 coordinate 300, forward strand.
CTATCGTCTTGATCAACGTATTTGTAAGAGCCGGGTCTTACTGTAGGAGAAGTTGGTTTTTTAATATCAGGGTTATTATACTCTTCGGTACTCCATACTCCCGTGGATTGAAGACCGTAGATTGCACCGATCGGTTCTCCTACAAAGTAACGATAGAATGAATTTCCCCATCCTGTGCCTATTTCCATGAAATCCGAATCTATATCTCCTAATTTTTCAATTTTAGCTTTATTATGAGCCAATGAAATGTCGGCTTTCCAATAGAAGTCTTTTGTCGTAAGCGGAGTGATTCCCAAAGTAATTTCAAACCCCTTGTTGCTGATTTCAGCAGCGTTTCTTAGTCCGGATGATAAACCTGTATCTGCCGGGAGAACTACAGTATTAATGGCATCTTTTGTTTTTTTGTCGTAATAATCGAATGTGAATGAAATTCTGCCATTTAGAAAAGCAGCATCGATCCCATAGTTATGTTGATGTGTTTTTTCCCATTTTAATATAGGATTACCCGGGACAAGCGTATAAGCTATTTGGCCGTTTCCTATTGTTGCATTATATTGTGTATATGCCGAATAAGCTGCTACTGCCTGGTTTCCGGAAACTCCATATCCATATCTTAGTTTCAATTGGTCTAAAGAATTAATATTTTTAAGGAATGATTCTTCTTTTAGATTCCAAGCCAGACTGAAAGAAGGAAAGTTATCCCATCTATGGTCGTAAGACAACAAGGAAGAACCGTCTCTTCTGAATGTTACTGTGGCCATATAGCGGTTCATTAAGACATAGTTGATTCGTCCGAAATACGATATGGCTGTTGTCTTGCTGACCTCATTGTCTTCTAGTTTGCTGGTTTCTGCCAACATCATATTTTTCCAGCCGATGCTTTCGGAAGTTAATCCTTCTGCAGTCTGCCTCATGATGTATGAACGTGATAGGCTTTCTTCTACACCAATAGTAGCGTTGAGGCGATTATTTTTGTTTAGTTCCTTTGTATAGTTAAGTGTATTTGTCATGCGCCACCCCCATGAATTTGCATCATAATATGTAGCTAATGATTTTCCTTTTAGGAACCCATTCATACTTTGTTTGCTGCTTGTGGTTCCATAAAAACGGTTTCCTATATTTATTTGCTGTTCATTTCTGAATGTTAATCCGGGAATAATTTCATAACTGATATATGCCTGTAACCAGTTATTAAAAGTCATATCCTCGTTGTTATTCTTTTTTTGTTCATCAATGAAACCTATTGGATTGTAAATACCGGTATTGTCGATAGTTCCTTGGGTGAGGTTTCCTTCTTTATCATACGGAAGTACAGTTTGCGGAAATTGTTGTGCCAAAGTGAGTAGACTGTATTGTCCGGAGAAGTTATTTCCTGCAGCACTATTAATCATTCCATAAAAATTAGCTCCAAATTTTAGTTTTTTAGTGATATTAGCATCCACTTTTAAACGATAGTTCCATCTGTCATTTGTGGAATGCCCGGCAATTCCTTTATTATGAATATATTGAGTGGAAAATAAGAAGCTCATTTTATCATTTCCTCCTTTGATGCTGATGTCATGAGAATGGCTGATGGCATAATCATTGATGATATTTCCCATATAATCATAAGTATCATATCCATTGGTGAAATTAGTGATTTGTCTTTCTGTATATAGGTCTTTACCATAATATGCCTGATTCCAATCATTGGCCATACGGGCGAACTCATTTACGGGCATGATGGAAGGTTTGTCGGCTGGTGTTCCGGCAACAACATAACCATTGTAGTCTACTGATAATTTGCCCTCTTTAGGAGATTTTGTTGTAATCAAGATGACACCGTTGGCTCCTCTTGAACCATATATTGCTGTTGATGAGGCATCTTTTAGTACTTCAATAGATTTTATATCTGCGGGATTTATAGCACTGAGGTTACCACCAGGAAAACCATCGATAACGACTAATGGGCCACCGTCTGCTTTTATGGAGTTTACACCGCGGACACGTAGCGTAGGGGTAGCCCCTGCAGCTCCGGATGAGTTTACAATACTAAGCCCGGCAATGCGTCCTTGGAGTAAATCAGCTACTTGGGCCGCAGGCATTTTTTTTAGAGTCTCAGCTGCATTAATGGAAGATATAGCTCCGGTTAAGTCGGACTTTCGTTGTACTCCATAGCCAACCACTACGACTTCATCTAAATTGCTAGTTTCTTCATTCATCTTTACATTGATGACATTTCGACCTTGTATTTTAATTAGTTGTTCTTCATAGCCAATATATGAAAATCTTAGTGTTGCATTTGTGGAACTTATATTGAGAGAGTAGGTACCATTCATATCTGTGATGGTCCCATTTGATGTTCCGGTTTCCAAGATACTAACTCCAATAAGAGGGTTTCCTTGAACATCTTGTACGCTTCCTGTTATTTGCTTTCTACTCTGGGAATAAACAAAGGGAGTAAAAAGGAAAAAGAACATAAAGATGCATATCGGTAAAAATTTTATTCGTGATGCATCTCGCAGAATTTTGCTTTTCAATAGTTTCATTTTCATCTTGTATTAAATTTAAATTTGGCATTGCAGTTTATTGATTGGATATCCTAATAGTGCAAATATAGCTTGATATGTCAAGGTGTCGATTTGATTTTACGCAGACTAGTCCTCAAAAAACGTAAGTTTAATCTACTGTATTCTTCATTTCTCTTATGAATTTTAAAGTTTCTTGCCATATTGCTGTATTCGTGTCAGGTAGATTGTTGTTTATATCATGTATTATTATACCGTTACACCATTGGTGGGCGGTTTTCAATGCAGTTTTCCATTCCGTTGCTTTTATTGTATGATTGTTATTAAGCGAGGCGGTTGGCAAATATACATATATTGGTTTTCCTTCAGATTTGAATTGTGCTTCTTTTATAGTAATGTATAATTCTTTCTTCCAAGTGATTGTGTCATTATCAACGATAGGGGCATTTATGATAATGGCATCTGTGAATTTTTCCGGCTCTTGCGGAGAATTCATTGTATTTATTGCCCAACTTCCCATGTTGACATGCATATTTGAATTATGAAGCCTTAGTTTACCTAAACTTGTGGAGGGTATTTGCCATATTTGATTACCATTGTCTTTTTTTAATAGCTTGTAAATTTCTTGATAATCTGATGTATCACTCTTTTTATTAATCGGTGCAATACATATAGGCGTATTGGAGGATTTTGGAGTTTGTATGGCAAGTTGTTTCACTTTGTCTACATCAAGAACAAAAGTTTCATTGCTACAGTTTCCCAAATCTTTTTCATTAATCATTTGTATCGTCTGAACTCCATATTGGGCTAATTGGGGATGATTTGTGTTTAAATATATATTGAATTTTTGTGGAGTAGAAGTCAATATAGACAAGTTTTCTTTTTCAGGAAACACAATCTGTCTTTTGTGGGAATGGATAAAATGTTTTGTTACTTCCCAGATTTGTTGCACCCGAAGATCCTCCCAGAATACTGATTGATCATTTTCATCTGTTCTACTTGACCATATGATGCTTCCATCACAATATGTATAAGTAGCCTCTAGCATTTGTTTCCAAATGTGGGGGGAAATGAATTGTTTATAATATGGACTATCTTTTTTATCATAGTATTGGGGCCAAATATATGCTATAATTTTTTTATTAGGGTAGTGTTTTTTTATTTCTTTTACTGTTATTTGCAGATCTTTTATCCAAGATTCGATATTAGGCTCGGCAATGTAAAGAGAGGGTTGAGCTACATCTGCGTATTTGAGTGCAGCCCAACGTTTTTTATTGCTTTTTCGCCAAGTCATCAATATACTATCTTCTGACATTTTGGAATGGTAGTATCGGTGTACACATAAGGCTGTAGGAGCGGCTCCATAGTTGCCGATTGTTATGTTTGGTGAAATTTTTTGTCTAAAGTAACTAAATAATGTGTCGAATCTTTGTTCTATTTCCTGGTCTGTAAGTGAAGGCTCGTAATACCATTGTTCTATATCCGTTGAAATCATAGTTCTCGGAAATAAGGATGCAAGTTTGGCTTGTTTCTCGATTTTGTTGAAGTCAAGTATGACTTTTGAAGAATGATCGGAGTGTTTTTTTGTCAAGGTTACTTCATACATTAGATAAACAGGCTGAAGACCATAGTGACTTAAGTCTGGTTTGCCGATGTATGACATAGCATCATAAATGAGAAATTGTTTTATTTCCTGTTCCTTATTACTACAATATGCTGTGAAAATATAGCATAAAGTGAGAGAGAGCAAAATGAATCGATTGATAGTGGCTCTGCAATTAATTTTTGAGTTTTTCATAAGATATTTTTTATTATGTAATGTTTTTTGTCAATTAGTGGGACATAAATACCACTCGAAGAAATTGTAAAGGATTTCATTTGATTCGGGATCAGGATCATGTTTCGCTCTATTGGTCATCGCTACCCTGTTTTCATACCCTAGAATTCGATTAATGAGTATTGTATGATTTAGAGGTATCCATCTTTCAGGTCTGTCAGAGAAGCCTCCGGAAACAAGAAAAGGGCGGGGAGCCATAAGTGCATGAATTTCATGTAAATCATGCCCATTTTTACGTAACTGCGAATAAATTCCTTTTGCTTTAGTATATCCGTTTTTGTTCCAGGTATCTTTCCAGGGCGGAGGGTAATAGCCAAGATACCAAGGTTCCCAATAGTTGATGTATCCCCCTTTTGTTTCATCAAAAACAATACCCGGGTCACTCCATGCAGCGCATGCAAATTTGTCGTAGAGGCAAGATGCAAACATTGCCCATTTCCCTCCATATGAATGTCCGACAATGCCAATTTTAGTTGAGTCTACATCAGGGACTTTGGCTAATGCTTCCCATGCATTGGCAGCTGCATAGGCTAATGCTGATAGAGGTTGTAGAGAAGCATTATTGATCGTCGGATAATATATGGAGTATGTTTTTTCTTTTGTTGTTTGGGTTGTTCCTAATGACAGGGTGATAAATCCTCTTTTAGTAAGTTGATAAGCGAAGTCACGATTAGGCTTTCCACCGATTCCAATGGCAGTTTCAGGTTCATAAAAAACAGAAATAATAGCAGGCTTCTTCCCTCTCTTATCAGGGATTAGTAAATACCCCTCTGTTTGTTCATTAGGAACCCAATAGAAGCGGACACGATATTGATAGAAGTTCTCACGTTTAAGCGTATCTAATATTTCAAATTTTTGATTTTTAATTATAGGAGGCCATTTCCCCATTAAATTCATCCATGTGTCCTTTATTTCTTTTCGTTTTTTATTCCAATCATTTACATTCTTGATAGTGTCTCCATTATTCAGTCTGTCTCTTATACACAT
>DXOJ01000189.1 GCA_019412865.1 Bacteroides sp.
CAACTGAATATTAACTTTAGTCATTATGCTGCTTAATTTTGATTAGTTACTTAAGAAAATATATCTAATCTCAACTTCCGGAAAAATCGCAATATATGATCCCAAGAACGGAAATATAAAATTCCAGGAACTACCATGTCCTGTCACAGATATCTATTCCATATCTTCCATTTCCCCTTCTAATGACAGGATCGGCTTAGGAACTGACAACGGATTTATAACATACGATACAGAAAAGAAAAAATTCCAGCATTTTAATATACAGACAGCCACCCAGCCATCCAATGAAGCTCATTTTTTTTATCAGGACAAAACCGGAGAAGTCTGGATCTTTGCCAATACCTCCGGTGTGATAAAGCTAAATCTGCAAACAGGAGATAAACAGCACTTCACAGCTCCTATACAAAACCTGATCCAATATGAACGCGACAACCGATACATGATCTTTGAAGACCATGAAGGTACACTATGGATGAGTCCTCAAAAAGGGCATTTGTGCTATTATGATCGCGACAGTAATCAACTGAAACTATACTTTGCAGATGAAAACAATCCCGCTTCCCTATTTGCCCCCTCTATTCGTTATTATTATACCGACCGGCAACAGAATGTATGGATTACCAATGACCGGGGCGTAGATAAAATATCTTTCTATCCCAATAAATATAAAATACGTCCCATAGACAATGGATTGGAAATACGTGCTTTTCTTGCCGACAAACAGAAACGTCTCTGGGTTGCTTCCAAAAAGGGAAACGTCAGAATTTACCGTCCGGATGGGACATTAGAAGGCTACCTTTCTCCACAGGGCATAATCACCCCTCAAGAGGTTACTTTCGGAAAAAGTGTGTACTGTTTTATGGAAGATAAACAAGGAAATATATGGATGGGAACCAAAAAAGACGGCCTCATCCTTCTAAAGAAGAAAAATGAGCACTCCTATCTTTTACAACAATTCGTCCATCAGCCACAAGATACATACAGTTTAAGTAACAATAGTGTCTATAGTATTATTCAGGATAGTCATGACAATATATGGATCGCATGTTATGGAGGTGGCCTCAACCTATTATCACACGCACCTGATGGTTCTACCAACTTTATCCATAGCGGCAACCGGCTGAAAAACTATCCTGTTTCTACTTCACTCAAAATAAGACATATCGCAGAAGCCCCCAACGGAGTGTTATTGATTGGCACAACCAATGGTTTACTTACATTCTCCAATAAGTTCGATCAGCCTGAAGAAATTAAGTTCTATCACAGCAACCGTATCCCTAATGTAGATTCCAGCCTTAGCAGTAATGATGTCATGCAGATATTTACTGACAGTCGAAAAAACACTTATGTAATAACATTCACCGGAGGAATCAGCCAGGTTATCTCTAAAAATCTGCTCACGGAAGATATACAATTCAAAAGTTATACAATCAAAGACGGATTAGCTTCTGATTTGGTACTTTCAATGCTCGAAGATACTCAAAAACAATTATGGGTAATCTCCGAAAACTCCATATCCAAATTCAATCCACAACAAGGAACATTTGAGAATTATGGAAGTAATTACTTTCAGAGAGAACTGAACCTCACTGAAGCAGTTCCCACACCAACCAGTCAAAAGAAAATCGTTCTCGGAACCAATCAAGGGATACTTGAAATCAACACAGGACAAATGAAAAAAAGTTCTTATGTACCTCCTATTGTATTTACCGGACTCAAAATACAAGGAAGTCAACTTCATGTAGCGCTTGATGACATAAAAGAACTGGAACTGAATCCTTCGGAACGTAATGTCACCTTTCAATTTGCAGCCATTGATTATGTAAATCCCAATGCCATCGAATACGCTTATCGCCTGCAAGGTCTGGAAGAAGAATGGAACGAAGCCGGTAATAACCGCTCTGCAACATACATAAATTTACCTGCCGGAGAATATCAACTGCAAATCCGTTCCAGCAATAGCGACGGAGTATGGACCGATAATATACGCACTCTCCCCATTCATGTTTTACCCACTTTTTGGGAAACATACTGGGCATGGTTATTCTATATTGTCATGTTCGTGTTATTCACTACTATCATTGTATACATTCTGTTCTATATCTACCGTTTGCGGCATCAGGTTGACTTGGAACAACATTTATCCAATATCAAATTACGCTTCTTCACTGATATTTCACATGAATTACGCACTCCTTTAACTTTAATATCCAGCCCTGTATCAGAAATTCTAGCGCATGAAACAATCTCTCCGACAGTTCGGGAACATCTAAATTTGGTACATAAAAACACAGAACGTATGCTTCGTCTGGTTAATCAACTACTGGATTTCCGCAAAATCCAAAATAAGAAGATGAAAGTGTTGGTAGAAAAGACAGAACTCGTTTCCCAATTACAGAAGATAATGGAAAGCTTCCACCTTATAGCAAAAGAAAAGAGAATTGATTTCCAACTTCAAACTAATACAGACAAAATATACGCATGGGTAGACCGTGACAAATTTGAAAAGATATTCTTCAATCTACTTTCAAATGCCTTCAAATATACACCGAACGGCAAGAAAGTAACGGTAAATATGATAACAGGTTCGGAGCAAGTCACCATCTCCGTATCTGATGAAGGTATTGGCATTGCTCCCGAAAAGCAACAATCCCTATTTTATCGATTTGAAACACTGGCACAATACAATATCTTGCAGCCCTCATCCGGCATTGGGCTTTCACTGGTACGCGAATTAATAGAATTACATCACGGAAATATCCAAGTGAAAAGCGAGCCGGGAAGTGGAAGTGAATTCATTGTCACACTTCCTAAGGAAGAAAAAGCATTTGCAGACGATCAACAAGCCGAATTTATTTTATCCGACAGTGAACAAGCTACTGAAGAAGATTCGGATAGTACATCCTTCAAGGCAGCATACGCAGAGAATGAAAATAAAACCGACGCAGAGGATGAAAAAACTTCCATTCTTATTGTCGAAGACAACAATGAATTACGTCATTTCCTATGGAATATCCTGTCAGAGACTTACACTGTTCTCGAAGCAGCAAATGGAAAAGAAGGATTAAAATATGCACAGCAGTACATTCCGGATCTGATAATCAGTGATGTCATGATGCCGGTCATGGATGGATTAGACATGGTGAAAGCAATCAAAGCCGATCATAACACCTGCCATATTCCTATTATATTACTATCAGCAAAATCTTCTTTAGATGATCGGATAGCAGGACTGGAACAAGGCATCGATGACTACATTACCAAACCATTCAGCTCTACGTACTTAAAAACCAGAATTTTGTCGCTGCTCCGTCAACGTAAACAGTTACAAGAGCTATATTTATCGAAACTGTCAGAGCATACTCAAGAAGAAGATCATATAAATGGGTGGGAGCCTTCACAACCTCAAGTGACTCCATACGATGAACAATTCATGCAACAAGTAATGGCGTTTATGGAGGAACAAATGGACAATACAGATATCACCATCGACGACTTCGCCAACAAACTAATGTTAAGCCGTACGGTATTCTACCGAAAATTAAAATCTATTGTTGGGCTGACTCCGGTAGATTTCGTATGTGAAATGCGCATCAAACGAGCCGCCCAGCTAATTGAAAAAAGTGAATACAGTTTCTCCCAAATTGCTTATATGACCGGTTTCAATGACCCGAAGTACTTTAGCAGGCGCTTCAAAAAAATCATGGGAGTCACTCCTACAGAATATAAAGAAAGAAAGGGAGATGCCTCATAAGCACCTCCCCTTTCCTTACCAGTTTTCTATATTCAATTACAATACACCTTTTTTACCTTGCGTTCCATATTGATTCACGGCAGATACCTTCAAAGCATAATTCACTTTCGACACCGGAAAAGAGGTATCAGTAGTCGTCCCGAGAATCTGTTCTCCATCATATACAATATATCCGATCGCATTCTTCACAGGGTTCCATTTAAGAGTGCCATGCTGATAAACCAGACTGCGCGGACTTCCTAATTTCTCCATCATAATACGCGGATTCCAGCCATCATTACCCGGAATCATATTTTCGTACGTATATTTGTCCGCCTCCTCTTTCGTTATAGTTGCCTGACAGGTACCCGATACTTCCTTACCGGTTTGGCGGTCTTTATATTGATATTCCGTTTTGCGTTTACTTAAATCCAACACATTACCCTGTGCATCACGACTATTGTATTCGGCAAAAATCCCGGGAACCGTTCCCATATTCGTCCATCCTTCATCAGCGACAGGGATAAGCATGATGGTATTGATATACACCGTCTTCGAATTATTATGCCATGGACGCCCCAACTTCAAACGTCCGTCAGCCGCTTCACTGTTTCCATCTATAATGCAATTACGAAAAGCATAACCATATTTGGCATCTTTATGGGAAGGAGCCACTATTACTGCTCCACTCCGTACATTATAAAGCGTACAGTTTTCCAGCAACACATCACCACCACCATAAAAATAGTCTACCGCGCCTTCTATCCAGCAATCTTTCACATAGTGCCGACTGACATCATTATTGGCAGTCATCCAAGTATCTTGAAAAGAACGGAACTTACAATTATAAAAGGAAGCACAATCTGCCTGACTATTCATAGCCAAAGCCTGCGGACCATTATCTGATAAAACTCCCCAGTCATTCACATACGAAATGTTTTCCGTATAAAAGTGGTCTCCTTTTACCACCACTACCGATCCCTCATATTTATAAACTGGAGAGGAAGGATTATGAACCGAGTGTTCCCAATAAGCTGTTTTTCCACCTATTTCTTTACCGGTCAGTTTACTACCAACATTCAAGTTTAAATAAATAATGGTCTTATCCTTATCCTGGCCTATTAAATGTACATATGGCTTATTCTTAGGGATAATCACCTGCTCATTATACAAGCCATTCTTTATCAGAATCAACCAAGGTTTCGTCTGTTCGTCAGGTACAGCATTGATTGCTTCCTGAACCGTTTTATAATCTCCACTACCATCAACAGCTACAATAGCCTGATAAGGCGATGAGTCCGCCTGTGCATAAATCATTGCACAGGCACTCATCAATAAAATTGATAATACAATATTCTTCATGATATTCTTTATACCTAACAATTATAGGATCAATTAATACCAACGTGGATCACCAGCATTACCCGTTCCGGCAAACCCGGCTTCCGGTTTAATATGGAAATCACCGTTCAATGGATCAACGAACAAGTCATCCGAGCTTTGTTTTATTCTCGTTATTTCTTCAAACCTGTTATTGCCTTCCTGCAGGTCGGAGGTGATATAACAATTATCAGAGAAGTTCAAAATGTCATAAGCACCATTTCCACTATTCATTTTCTTTCCTTTGTTCGGACCGGAGAAAATCAAATTCCGCATTGTCGCAGATTTCGGAGAAGGCGGAGTACTTGCCGCATTATCAAAACGGAAAACTTTAGGCAATTCCTTCTTAGCATCCATAGAATTATAGAAAGTACAATTTTCCAATATCACATCACCGATTCCCCCTTTCACGTCCATCAACTGGTCACCAATATTAATCAATGTACTATTCGTTATAGAAACCTTTTCCAACTGATCGATATTTTTTCCGAAATTAATCATTCCATATCCGTCCGTACCAACTTCGGATATGACACAGTTATCAATCGTAATATCCGTCATGAACACACCACTTCCGTTGCTAATACGTACAAGCGTACGTTTTATGTTCTGTATAGCACAGCCTGTGAATGAAATAGACTGGGCATAAGAACTATTTTTCCAATCCGTCATATAACTGGCCTCGCCATTTCCATTCAGGCAAACAAACTCGAATGACAGAGACTGTATCGGAGAAGCCAATGATATTTTATTAGTCACAATAAGCTGTGGACGATTATTTTCATTAGCTTCCGTACTGGTAAATAATATATTATCCAATCCCGGAATCTTTAGTTCACTTACCTTATACACCGCCCCCGGAGTAAGTTGGACAGTTACATTGCTACATTCTTTCTCTTTCACAAAATTAGATAACAATGTACTTAAATCAATGACTCCGGTTTCCGTAGCCTCCACAAAAAGGATTTCGCTACCACCCAATCCAAGTGTTTTGAATACATACGAACCACGTAATGCATCATTATTATAAATCCGAACACGATAGGTCGCTCCATTCTCCAATTCGGAGAGTGTTTTCGAACAAGCGGCTATATCTTCCGAAGTCAAATCAATCTGTTTTTCCTCACCATATTTCGTATCCACCATTTGAGCCAACGTCAGATGAGTTACTCTGTTCGTTTCTTCCCATATCAAGGTTGCGGAATTAGCTGTAACTTCCACTCCGGTAAATAATTGCTCATCCGGAGTTTTAAATGCTACACTGACATAAGTGCTTGCCTTTCCCTGCGCATCTTCTCCTTTCATACGAACAGAATATTGCGTAGAACCGTTGAACTCCTGAAACAAAGTACGATATTCCACCCTCATAGGCGTATTACTCTCTGAAAATACAGTCAATGTATCTTTCAGAATCGTATCTGTCCTTACATAATTTTCCGCATTAAACTCCAAGCTGTCCGTATAAAACTCAAAAATATAGACTTTTGCATTCACAATCTGCGAATATCTTAATGTAACCGAAGTCGCATCGGTAGCCGACTTATCGAACGTCAACGGACGGAACAAAGCATCATAGTTCTTATTAACTGTCCAGTCATTGGCATCGTCCTCACAGGAAGACATACCCACTATCAAAGCCAATAGTACATACAGGCATGCTCCGGATAATCTATTAACTAGTCTTTTCATCTTTTCCTACCATTAATTATTTATAACCATACGAATTAGAAACATACCCTTGCGTCTTATTGACATCCTCATAATAAATAGCGAATACATGGCGATAATTACACACTCCATTACCAACAGAATATTTACGGAACTCCGCTTCGGCTTCACCGCCCCAGTTCAACCTGCCAAACAAATTCGAATAGTCGTAAGACGCATTCAGACCTGTACCGCAAACCAATATTCTAGCCATTGTTTTCACATAATTAGTATTCAGGGTTGCATTTATATCACCATCCTTATTCAATGTCACCTGCATGCTGATCCAGTTGCACTCATACTGTCCTTTTGATGCAGAAGCAGTACCGGTTCCCATGTCCTCATTGAAATTAACGGACGACATATCAATGTATTCCGGATTATCAGAGTCTTCATATTTATAATAGATTTTTCTCGGTATTTCATCCACTTGATAAGTCTTCCCGAAAATAGTCACCGGCTTGTAGTCATACAACATACAAAGACCTATTTTCATCTCTTCTATTTTCTCCGCCAACAATCCCCAACGTGTCAAATCCTGACGACGAATAGATTCACAACCAAACTCCCATGCCCGTTCATTGACAATAGCCGTGAAGAAATCCGCGTCATACTGCGTGATTTCGGGAGCACCAGTACCAAATGCTCTTTCACGAACCTTTTCCAAAGCCTGTCGGGGAGACATACCGGCAATCGGACTAACTGCATCCGGCCCTGTCAATACATTTTGAGCCTCCGCAAACATCAGGTAAATATCTGAATATCGCATCAAAATCCAGTTGATACCAGTAGCAATACGTGAATTAGCTTTCGGGAAACGGACTTTCATATAATTATCAGTCATCCAATACCAACGCCATTTACCACAAGCCACTCCTAATGGGTTACAGCGAATAACTTCCTTATTTTTTCCATTCTCATTGATATATTCCTGGAAAACACAAGTAACATCCCGACGGGTGTCTGCCGGATCAAATGAATAAAAATAGTAAGCAGTAGTAGCCGCATATCCTGCCCCTCCCATACCTTGGGTGGTATTAAAAACCCCTCTGTTCAGGTTGTATCCCATCGTGGCCCCCACATCTCCATTCTGTCCTTCACCAAAAGCAACTTCAAACAGGTTTTCATTATACTTGTTGTATTCCAGATGATTGACAGTAGACCAAATATTCTCATAACTGGGATCAAGCTCATGAGGATTATCAGTCGCTCCCAAAATCTCCGCACACTGTTTGGCAGCCAGCTCATAATAATCTTTCCAATTCTTAGGGCGACCGACGAAATATCCGTTCATTTCCGGAATGGTCGGATGATGTTCCACCTCCAAGTCCGGAAACTGATTTCCATCCCGTACAGACCATCCTCCGGCAAATAGCGCTACTTTTGCCAGCAGTCCTTTGGCAAAACCTTTATTCATGCGTTCTACCGTATATGATTCTTCTCCCATCCAAGGCAGATATTCAATTGCCTCTTTCAAATCCTCTATGATATAATTATAAACAATATCACGATCCACTTTTCCTATATAGACATTTCCCAATCCGCTTTCAGACGCATGCTCTTTATATGGCACATCTCCCCAATAACGGATCAGTTCAAAATAGCCTAACGCTTTTAGTGCTAATGCCTCTCCTAAATATCTACGCATGGCAGCCTTGTCCGAAGTAGATTGCATCAACGTGGACCGACGTATACCATCTACGATAGTAGTGGCGGATTCTGCCAGATAATAAAGTTTGTCCCATCTGGTATTCCGGTTATAATTATCGTCATAAAAATTGCCAGCACCTTCATCACGAAGTGTCGAATTATAGTTTTCCGTAGAAAACGCACCCGAGCCAACCTCCACGTCAGAAGCTCCCTGCCAGTTGACACACAGTTTCTGACCATATATATAGGTGTCCGTCATTGTCGCATACACACCCATCAGGGCTGCTTCCGTCAGAGCTGTCGATTTAAACAGATTCTCATCACTTGGAATAGAAGGACTTTCGGTATCCAAAAAATTATCCATACACGAAGTGCATAACACAGAGGAGGATAAAACCGCTAAAAATAGTTTCTGTATTTTCATTTTTCAAGTATTAAAAAGTAAAATTAAGACCGAATACATAAGAATGTGCTTTCGGATATGCAGAATAATCCACACCCGGAGTCAAAGGGATAGAACGTTGTGTGCTCACTTCAGGATCCTGTCCGGAATAAGCTGTCCAGCAAAACAGGTTATTGGCCGTAGCATACACGCGCAGATTCTTGACTCCTAGCTTACGAGTCACAGTAACCGGAAGCGTATACCCTAACGTCAGGTTACTACAACGCAAAAAAGAACCATCTTCAATCGCCCAGTCCGTCACAAGCGTACGCCCCATCATAGGCATCCAGATAGAGGCTTTGGAATTGATTTCAACAAAGCGCTCCGGATTAGCATCATTACCATACATTACATTGGCACCCGTTTCCGGATCAATAATCGACCAACGGTTTTCCAGGCTCATAAAATCCCTGATATTATTATATTTACGATTCGTATGAGTGGATGCCATAATCTTATTGGCATTATATACTTTATTACCATACGACCAATTGAACATAGCCGCCAGGTCAAACCCTCTCCATGCAGCATTCAGCCCGAATCCGCCAATATGCTTTGGCTGTACACTACCGATCACTTTACGGTCATTATCCGCGTCAATCACACCGTCATTATTCTGATCCTTCAGTTTGATAAAGCCCGGACCAAAGTTAGGCAAGTCGTTAGAGAACAAAGCCCTGTCGTCTACTACCCCTTTATTCAGTATCCATTTTTTCGTATTCTCATCAAACGTAAAGTCGTCTACAGAATAAAAGCCCTCTACTTCGAATCCATAAATCTGTCCTACCGCCTGACCTACAATAGCACGAAAATCATCAGAGCCGATATCCGGTCGCCAGTTGGATTGCGCACTCAATACGGTTGCCGTTCCATCCAGTTTATTCACTATATTTTTATTGAATGATATATTGAAGTTAGCGCCCAGATAGAAATCTTTACTATTGATAATCGTACCGCTAAGCGTAAGTTCAACTCCCCTGTTCGTGCTGCGACCTACATTCTGATACTGATATTCATATCCCGAGTTTGAAGGAAGATCCATGCGTAAGATTAAATCTTTCGTTATATCATTATAGAAGTCAACCGTCACATTCAAACGGCTATTAAAGAGGCTGGCATCTATTCCCACATTAGAGGATAACTTCGTCTCCCAAGTCAGATTCTCGTTCCGCAAGGTGTTCTGCAATTTCAAGGCACTCTGCACTGTTTCATTCAGATAATATTGTTTATTGGCGGAGGATTCCATTTTATAATCCTGTCTCCAGTAGGAATTGACACGCGCATTACCAACTGACCCGTAACTCACACGAAGTTTCAGATTATCCAGCCAGTCTTCCGTCTGCTTCATAAATTTTTCCTGGGAAATGCGCCATGCCAATGCCATACCCGGGAAAAATCCCCAACGATTTTCAGGAGCGAACACATTCGTTCCGTCGGCACGGGCTGTAAAAGTGAACATGTACCGGTCTTTGAAAGCATAGTTTAAACGACCGAAGTAAGATGCCGTACGGGAAGGTTCGCCAATAGTGGTATACGTCGGTTGGGATTCTCCATAGTTCCACATAGCTAACACTTCGCTCGCCGTAAAATCCATAGGATAATATTTGGATGAGGCAATCATCTGATTTCTGTAATTACTCACCATTTCATGTCCGGCCATCAGATCAAGGCGGTGATTCTTTTTCAGAGAGAACCGGTAACTCAATATGTTCTGCAAGTTCCATCGTGCACCTTTCTCATCCGTACGTTTGGCTACGGGCTGACCGGCATTGGAGCTCGACTCTCCGGTTTTCTTTAACCAGACATTATCGGTATAATTATAAGTGTATGCGTAACTACCTTTCAGCTGATAAGTCAATCCTTTAACAATTTCCCAGTTAAATCCGGCATTATAAGTCATAGAAAACTGGTTTTGCTTCTTATACTCATTCACCGTATTATATACAGGATCATTCAATGATGATAACAATGCATCATCCGAGTAATCAATTTCACCCCCCAAAGCATCTCCCGCATCTATGCTTGCAAGGCTGTTGATTGGCGAGAAAAGAACGGCATCTCTCAATTTACCTCCATTGGTACCCGCACCGTCAATCACCATTCTAGTCAGACGGCTGGAAAACTCAAACTTCAATTTGTTACTCAACTTTTTATCCATCTTCACACTCAAGTTATCCCTCACATAATTGGAGTTGAGCATAATGTACTTCTCATCATCCCGCGTATAACTCAAATTATAACGCAATGTAGCATCCGTTCCTCCTGTTATACCAACGTTATAGCTTTGTTTGAATCCGGTGTTTCCATATACTTTATCCTGCCAGTTCGTGCCTTCTACCGAACGATAAATATTGCGGTCGTCCCAACGTCCATACATCGAATTAATGCTACTGGTCAGAGAGGTACCCGGATCAAGTTCTTTCTGAAAACAGTAGTATTCGTAAGGTGAAAGTACCCCCGTCAGATTATACACATTACTGACACCCCAGTGAGCATTGAATGAGACTTCTGTTTTTCCCGCCTTACCGCTTTTTGTAGTAACAAGAATAACGCCGTTCGCACCTTTAGCTCCATAGATGGCGGTAGAAGAAGCATCTTTCAAAACATCAATGCTCTGAATATCACCGGGAGGAATATCATTGATATTACTCACCTGAAAACCGTCAACAATATATAACGGTGAATTGTCCTGGGTAATAGAACCACCGCCACGCACTGTAATCTGAATTGTAGCATCGGGCGATCCATCAGTAGCCACTACATTCACACCTGCCAGTTTTCCTGTAATAGCCGCAGCCGCAGAAGTAATCGGAATGTCCTTCAAAACTTTCTCACTCACTGAAGAAATCGCACCGGTCAAATCTCCGCGGCGTGAGGTTCCGTACCCTACCACTACCACTTCGTCCAAAGTCTGATTGTCTTCTTCCAGCACAACTTTCAGATGTTTGCCCGGTTTCACAGTCGCAACAACTGATTTCATTCCTACAAAACTAATTTCCAACTTTGTTGCATCTTCGGGAACAGACAAAGTGAAATTTCCATCCAAGTCGGTAATTGTACCGACGGAGGACTTTTTCAACACCTTCACACTAGCACCAATAATAGCATCGCCGTTGGTATCCACCACCGTTCCTTTCACAGATACCTTCTGTGCATATACTGTTGTCGCCGTTATAAAGCACAAGAGCAAGCAACATATATACGCAAAGCATCTTCTCAAAAATAAATGTCTTTGTACATCCATAGTATTATCTTGATTAATTTGTTTCATTTTTGATGTTACAAAAGTCACACTTTTACATCTGTTTTCCACTCATTATTTATGCAAAAGCGTGGACTTTTTATATAGAATGCCTTATTTTACTGTAATAATTATCACCTCTCCTTCACGTGTATCCACATCATACAAATAAGTATCACGTAATGCCACTCCTTTTAAAGGTGCTTTCTCACTAATCATCGGGCGTGAGATTTGCTGTACTTTAAATAATGCGTTCGGATTCGCTTCTTCTTCCTTCTTCTGTTTCAACGATGCTCCTTCAGCAGCCAATTTCCAGTAAGAACGCAGACGCAGATTGCCTCCGATTTCCGAACGTAACACAGCTTTTACCAGCTTACCGTCCTTCCAGGTCAGTTCATCAATCAAAAAACCTCCCCGGGCACGCAACCCTTTCACTGTCCCGCTCTTCCATTCCGAAGGCAACGAAGGCAACAGATGAATCGCACCATCATGACTTTGCACCAGCATTTCGGCAATACCAGCCGTACAACCGAAGTTACCATCTATCTGGAAAGGTGGATGCGCGTCGAATAAATTAGGATACGTTCCGCCTCCCTGTCCTTTTTGTATTTCAGGGCTGACATAAGTCAGCTGATTCTTTATCAACTGATAAGCATGGTCCCCGTCAAGCATGCGAGACCAGAAACAAACTTTCCATCCCATTGACCAACCCGTAGAAGGATCCCCCCGTTGTATCAATGTATTTTTTGCCGCTTCAAAGAGTACCGGAGAACGATAAGGAGAAATCTGATAACCGGGATATAGCCCCCAAAGATGAGAAATGTGCCGGTGACGATCATTAGGATGATCCCAGTCTTCAAACCATTCCTGCAATTGTCCGTACTGCCCTACCTGCATCGGAGGCAACTGCCGGCGCATATTCTTCAATGTATCACAAAAATCGGTATCTGCGTTCAGCACTTTGGCAGCTTCGCATGTATTTGAAAATAAATCAAATACCAGCTGATTATCCATCGTGATTCCTGCAAAAAGATTACTTTTCTTCTTTATCCAGCGTGGAGAATTTTCGGGTGAATTGGAAGGAGTAACAACCAGATAACCCGTATTCGGGTCGCGTACCAGAAAGTCGACAAAGAATTCCGAAGCGCTTTTCATCATCGGGTATACTTCCTCCAAATACTTCTTATCACCGGAAAACAAATAACGATCCCATAAATGCTGGCAAAGCCATGCATTAGCCACAGGCCATGTCCCACAATAAGGACGGTCCACCGCACCCGTCATACGCCACAAATCCGTATTATGATGCAACACCCAGCCACGACAACCATACATTCGGCTGGCAGCTTCACGCCCATTCTCGCTCAATTCACGTACCATCTGGATGAATGGTTTATGAAGTTCGGCCAAGTTGGTGATTTCCGCCGGCCAGTAATTCATTTCAGCATTAATATTCGTTGTATAATTGCAGCTCCAAGGAGGTCCCGGGTTATGATTCCATTTGCCCTGCAAGTTGGCGGGCTGGCATCCTGGCTGTGAAGATGCAATTAATAAGTAACGTCCATACTGGAAATACAACGCTATCAATGCCGGATCATAGGATGAAGAAAATTCCTTGATACGTACATCCATCGGCTTATTGGCTTGGGAAGTTTCACCCAAATCCAAAGTAACACGATTGAATTGTTTCTGATAAGCAGCAATATGAGCGGCTTTCGCTTTACTATAATCTTTCGCTGCATTTTTCAAATAAGCTTTATTCCGTTGATACGGATCGCCCGATATATCTTTATAGTTGACAAAGTTAGTCGCCATCGAGATATACAATGTAAGTTCACTGGCTCCTTGAACGCTAAGCAACGTGTCATTGGCAGTTATCACTTTCCCACCTTTATGTTTCACATCCAAATCGGCACAATAGTGCACTTTACCCGGAAAATAACGGTTGCCATGCGTAATACCTTCCAGTCGCAAACCTTCCTTTCCATAAATACTACGTTTCGGATCTCTCATCGGGGTATTAAAAAACAGTTCGCAATTGATTGTTCCCGGTTTGGATGCTTTGATATGCCTGATAACCAGTTGATCGGTAAATGATGCAAATGTTTCTTCGGTAAATTCCACTCCGCCTACTTCGTAGCGGGTCACAGCTACTGCATTGCTTATATCCAGATCACGATAGTAATTATTTACCTTTTTGTGATCTTGATAACGAATATTCAGACGACCCACTGTCTGGTAAGGCATTTCATTCCCCACTTGTGAAAGAATCTTCGTTGCCGCCATGTTCTGCGCTTCTTCGTACTTTCCTTCAAAAATCAATCGGCGCATTTCCGGCAAAGCCGTTTTTGCTTCTTCATTATAGTTCTGGTAAGGAGAGCCCGCTGACACTGTTTCTTCGTTCAACTGTATTTGTTCCAGTTGAGGATCACCGAACACCATTGCCGCAATCCGTCCATTACCAACCGGGAGTGCCTCTTCCCAATAAGAAGCGGGTTTGTCATACCATATTCTATAGATGTTTTGTCCTTCCACATTCCCCAACAGAGAAGAAAAAGCCAACATACAACTGAATACTTTACTTATCATTTTCATATTTTAAAGTTTTAATTGTCATCACTCTTTTAAAGGTTCACTCAAAGACCCATACTCACTAACGGCCTTCACCTGATATGTCTTTCCTTCCTCAACATTACAAGACGTTTCCTTGGTTATTTGTACAGTTTCATCGTTCGCAATTACCAAATAACAAATTGCATATTTTGAAGCATCCCAACTTAATATACCGTTTTCTCTTTTCAGATTTTCCGGTGCGGATATTTGTTCCATATATTTCTTCGGGTCCCAATTATCGCCCTCACGAACAACGTTTTCGTACGTATACCGAGCTGCCTCACCTGCCGTAAGAACAGCCTGACAAATACCTGTCACCGGATTCTCTTGTTCATCCTGATAGGTATATTGCGTTTTACGCTGGCTTAAATCTACAGTATTCCCCTCCTTATCTTTACTGTTATATTCAGCAAACATTTGAGGAATAGCTCCCATATCCGTCCATCCTTCCGGAGCTATCTTTATATTAAAAATCGTATTGAGATATACAGCTATCGGAGAATTATGCCAGGGACGTCCCAACTTGACTCTTTCTGTATCAGCCAATTCATTTCCATCCACTATGCAATTATTCAACACATATCCCCAACGTGTTCCTACTTTATGAGAAGGAGCAACAATAATTGCGCCATCCCTCATATTATAAAAGGTGCAATGTTCGAGAAAGCAATTTCCATTTCCATAAAAGTAATCAACGGCTCCTTCAATCCAGCAATTCTGTGCATACAGTCTGCCGTTATCCGATTTAGGCCCAGTCTGCCAAGTGTCTTGGTACGAGAGGAATTTGCAATTATTGAATGAGTTGCGGTCATTCTGGGTATACATTGCCAATGCCATAGGACCTTTCTGTAATTCTTTGCCATATCCGTTTACAAAAGATATATTCTCTGCGTAAAAATCCGTAGCTTTCACTGATACCATAGCGGCTTCCGTTTTTCCTAAGTTCTTATAAGAGTACTTCCACACATCCGGATCAGTCGCACTGGCTTCGGTTGAGCTGTTAATTCGTAACTTGACAATTGTCTTGTCCACATCCTGTCCGATGAGATGAATATACGGTTTGTCTTCAGGAATAATAATTTGTTCTTCATACGTTCCGTTCGCCACGAAAATGAGCCAGGGTTCTGTTCTTTTCGAGGGGACATTATCTATTGCTTTCTGTATACTGGTATAGTTTCCTTTTCCGTCAGGACTGACCACCGCATCAAATATGCGTGCTTCCGGTTGAGGACGTTCTCTGATTGTAAACTGAATACTGACACCTTCGAATACATTTCCCTGAAAGTCTATGACTGCACCTTTGGGGAGGCTGAACTGACAGGCCTGATTATAGTCCAAAGCAGTATAAGCGTAAGACGCTGTTTTACCTTTGAAAGTCAACTCCACTTCCTCGCCATTAAAATTCGCTTTCCCTTCTCCCGCTTTCACATACTCGTTAAAAGTAAGCAGAATCGTATTGTTTTCTTCGGCCGTTTCACCATTTGCAGGAGTTACAGACACCAAAGAAGGGGCTTCATGGTCGGGAACAAAAAAGTTATTGCTACTTTCCTTGCAACTTGTTGCCAGCAAAGCTGATAACAACAATAGTCCTTGGGACATCTTTGAAAATAAATGTGCTTTCATAAATTATTTGTTATATTCTTAATGATAGATTCTTATTCCATTATTATTTGGTCGTCCTGCCTTGAGCAGTTACTATTTCACGTTACAAAAGTATACGGAACAACATGAATACTTTCTCACTATTTGTTTGTTTGCGTGGACTTTTTTAATATCATTCAAAAGTTGCGGACTTTTTGTGCAATCTGGTGCACTATCTATGCAACCAGTTGTCTATCAAATTCTATCCACTTACATTTGTATCAGTATCACTATCATCACATTTTATAAAAAATCAGGTAAGATATGAAAAACAACAAGGTAAAATTCATTTTCGTGGCACTACTGTTTGCCACACAAGTAGAATCGTTCTCCTCCTGTTCCACATCTTCAGTCAATGAAGATAATAAAGAACAGGAGACTCCACCGGATTCTCCCTCCGTATCTCCACCAGTAGAAGAAACAGCATATGCCTTTCCCGGAGCTGAAGGAGGAGGAATGAACACTACAGGAGGAAGAGGTGGAAAGGTATATATTGTCAGATCCCTGGAAGACTCCAAAGCACCGGGTACCCTCCGGTATGCCATCGAACAAAAGGAGCCTCGTATAATTGTCTTCTGTATATCCGGCACCATTTATCTAAAATCAACACTGGACATTCGGAACGGTGATGTCACGATAGCCGGCCAGACAGCTCCCGGAGACGGTATCTGCCTGGCTCACTTTCCAGTAAATGTATCGGCCGATAATGTAATTCTACGATACCTGCGTTTCCGAATGGGAGATACGGATTTGCTGGGCTCTTCGGCTTCCGACGGTGCAGATGCTCTGGGAGGACGCCAGAAAAACAATATCATGATTGACCATTGTTCCATCAGTTGGAGCACTGACGAATGTGCTTCATTCTATGATAATACTAACTTTACTATGCAATGGTGTATTATTTCAGAAAGTCTCCGCTTATCGGGACATACCAAAGGCCCTCATGGATATGGCGGTATTTGGGGAGGAGTCAACGCTTCCTATCATCATAATCTGATGGCACACCATGACAGTCGCACACCACGTTTCGGTTCCGGAGTAAAATATCAAGGTCAGGAACGTACTGATATGCGTAATAATGTTATTTATAACTGGAGCGGTAACGGATGTTATGGCGGCGCAGCAATGGGTATTAACATTGTGGACAACTACTACAAACCCGGACCCGCTACGGATGCCAAAGTGGCCAACCGTGTGATGGCTATCGACATCAGCTCTTCTGATGGAGATTTTGCACCGATCAAAGGGGTATTGGGACAGTATCATATCAGCCGGAATTACTTCGAGGCAGGAAACCAACTGACAGAAGCATCCGCCGCAAAAGTGAACAAAGACAACTGGACTGGTATCCGTAACAACACCGGTCACTCTCTCGATGAACTGAAACGGGATACTCCGGTAGAAGTAGATGCGGTAACTACCCACACAGCACAAAAAGCTTACGAGCTGGTGTTGAAATATGCGGGTTGCAGTCTCAAACGAGATGATATAGATACTCGTATCGTTGAAGAGACACGCACAGGAACGGCACAATTCATCGGAAAGAACGAACACAACGGATTAGGAGATGCCCCCTGCCCGAACGGTCCTTGTGAACATTGCGACAAAGGTATCATCCATTGGAAAAGTCAGAATTATCCTAAGGGCGGACTTATCGATAGTCAGAAAGACCTAAAGCCTTCCGGAGCTGGTAGCGACTGGAGCGCATGGCCAACATTAAAATCATTGACACAAATTACTGATTCTGACAATGACGGCATGCCTGACGAATGGGAAACCGCCAACGGATTGAACCCAAACAAATATGATGCAAACGGAAGAAATCTAAGTACTGCCTATGATAATATAGAGGTTTATATCAATAGCCTTGTAGAAACAATAACAAATACGCAAAATAAGAAATGAATGATGTGAGGGAAAACAACTCTTATTAACGCAAAAAACTGGTCAATTAATACAAATCCTGATTCAATGAATCATTTGTATACTATATATGAAACAATATTGCACCTCTATGTTGCTTTTCTCTCTTATCTTTGTCGCAGTAAAAACAAAAACACACTATAAAGATCATGATTACAAGTAGAAAGATTTCTCAAGTCAAAGTTTTTGCTGG
Source organism: Bacteroides sp. (assembly GCA_019412865.1). Classification (GTDB taxonomy): domain Bacteria; phylum Bacteroidota; class Bacteroidia; order Bacteroidales; family Bacteroidaceae; genus Bacteroides. The sequence continues at coordinate 18,524 of DXOJ01000189.1, forward strand.
TAGTCTTTGGGAGGTAGCCAGCGTAAAGAGTTTGTTGAATGAAGCTTATATTCAAGTGTCAACGAAAGACAATGGTTTAAACAGTATTTTGATTTCTGTTCCTTGCGAATACTATACTGCGGCCATGCGTGTAATTAATAACAGAAAAGTTTCATAGGTTTTAGGTTTACATATCAATTGGAGGGTTCTTATTGTCAGCAGGAGTTTTGGCTGGATAATACGGTGACTAGCAACTCATTGCACCCTGACAATAAGCTATGACAATAGGCTGACAATAAAAAGATCGTACTTTTATTGTCAGCCTGTTATTTAATAGATTAAATTCACAGCAGAATTATAGAATTCGTTTCAATCTCCTGCATATCTTTCTGATCCAGCAGTTGCTACAAATAGCATTGTCCGACATAGAATTCTTCTCGAAGGATCGCAGTCTTTCGTATTGTTCCTCCACCATTTTCCATAAACCGTCCAGTCGCGAACTTTGTCCTCTAATTGCCATTAATTCCTGATCCCGCATATTCAAGAGTGAAGCATACAATCGGCTGGTTTTGTTTTTTTCCATGCAAAGTTGCTCTAATTCATCGATATATTCAGACGTAATTCCCAGCTTAGTCCGTTTTATGAATTGCTGGATACTATCATCATCTATGGAAACTGTATCGTTCTCATAAGACACTGTGATTTTTTTCATTTCCACCCAGAGCCAGATATACTCTTTTTCGAGTCGGTATTTCTCGGCTGCCGCTTCTATGCTAATCCATTGTGACATAGTGTTTGTTTTTAATTTGTTATACAACAAGGAATAAATAGTGCTCTGTTGATGTTGATTCAACAAACATTCGCGCTTTTTGTATTCCGGGCGGACAGGAGATTGGGGTTGGGGATTTTTAAGGGTTATGAAACCAACCGGATACAAAAAAAGCGTGAATGCTGTTGAATCATTATCCGTATTTGAGGCCTAGCAAACCCGTCCGAAAGATAATGATAACAACAGACATCCACGCTAATTGTGTATATATAACACATCTTTCATCGATATGTTGACATACGGCCGTTCACGTGGAATATCTGTTGCCCCCCCCCTCTACGGACAGAAACTTGCTAGATTTCAAATACGAGGGATAATGCAATAATATTCCTATTTATAAATAAAAAACGCTTCTTACCTGTTTCATCACGCTGGTGAACAGAAAGCGTATGACAAAGATATGCTTTTTTTTCGAAACAAAGTGGAAATACGGAAATAAATACAGGAAGTTTTGTATTGAAAGAGAGGAAGTTCAATATTAGCAAAGAGTCTATAAGAAATATAAACTCGCTACGAAGCGAATGTCGCCCCGTTAAATGAGTACTGCACATCCGGTATCTTTCACTAAAGAAGCAGGTATTGTTCTGCTAAAGTAACAGTATTGTTCCGTTAAAGCAGCAGCATTGTTCGGCTAAAGCAGCAGTATTGTTCAGCTAAAGTACCGGTATCTTTACCTTCCCACGGCCGTGGTTACTTCTTTCCACAGCCGTGACGAATTCCTACCACGGCCGTGGGAAGATCTCGTCACGACCGTGGCGAACTACCAATACCGGTAAGTTAACGTAAGAATAACGGTGTCTTTATGCAACAATACACAGTGGCGAGCATATCTTTACTTGCTTGTTAATGTTTCAAGTCCGCCTTCTTGAATAGAGTATAACAAGAAAGCACATTCTTTATCGCGATAAAGCGCAAATAGTTTGCTTTACAGATACCTTATCCGTACCTTTGAAACCAATAACAAACACTTACTCTCATTAAATATCAAGAGAAGAAAAATGAAGATTACACAAATCAGGGAAAACGGAGATACGGAGGCACTAAGCGTAACAGACATCGACCTGCTGATAGAAAAAATGAAAAAAGAAACCAAGCTCCGCCCGGTAACCGGATTACGTCAGGCCCTGCATTTTGTTCTACCCGATGAGCCTTGTTCCCTCGCCAGCAAACTACCACGAGTGATTCCCGCAGCAGCCTTCGGGCGAGTGAACGGAGTGAAGCGAATGAAAACCTACAATGGCATTGTAGAACTGACCATCGGTCCGCTAACCGGAAAGACAGAAGTGGAAATCGTGAAGCAAAAGGCTGCCGAACTTCCCCAAACAATGCTGGCTTTTATGGGAGCAAGTGGTAAAAGCGTCAAGATATGGACTTGCTTCACCCGTCCGGACGGCACTTTACCGCAAACAACGGAAGAAGCCGAAGTGTTTCAGGCACATGCTTACCGGCTTGCCATTAAATGTTATCAGCCTCAACTTCCCTTCAACATTCTATTGAAAGAGCCGAAACTGGAACAATTCTCACGTCTTAGTTATGATCCGGACTTGATTTACCGTCCCACTCCTGTCCCTTTCTATCTTTCACAACCCATCGGTATGCCCGGCGAGATGACTTATCATGAGAAATCGAGCACTGAAACATCTCCACTGAATCGAGCACTGCCGGGGTATGACACGGAAGATACAGTAGCATTGCTTTATGAAGCAGCATTGCGGAAGACATTCGAAGAAATGGAAACAGACTGGCATCGGAACGATCATGATTTGCAAACTTTAGTAGTCCCGCTTGCCGAAAATTGTTACTACTCCGGCATCCCGGAAGAAGAGGTAACTCGACGGACCATCATGCGTTATTACAAAAGAAAAAATCCGATGCTGATACGCGAAATGATAAGAAACGTATATAAGGAATGTAAGGGAGTGCACAAAAGCAACTGCCTGACTAAAGAGCAACGCCTTAGCCTGCAGATGGACGAATTTATGAACCGTCGTTATGAGTTCCGTTATAATACGCAGATCGGGGAAGTGGAATACCGGGAGCGTTTCTCGTTTCAGTTTTATTTTCATTCCATCGACAAACGGGCACAAAACAGTATCATGCTTGATGCCCAATCCGAAGGTATTGGCGTATGGGACAGGGACATAGACCGATACTTACATTCCAACCGTGTGCCAATCTACAATCCGTTGGAAGAATTCCTGTTTCATCTGCCTCATTGGGACGGCAAAGACCGTATTCATGCTTTGGCAAACAGGGTTCCTTGCAAAAATCCGCATTGGGAATTGCTTTTCCACCGTTGGTTCCTGAATATGGTTTCACATTGGAGAGGGGTAGATAAAATGCACGCAAACAATACGTCGCCCATATTAGTGGGCCGACAGGGAACTCATAAATCAACTTTCTGCCGTGAAATGATTCCGCCTGCGCTTCGCGCTTACTATACAGACAGTATTGATTTCAGCCATAAACGGGATGCAGAACTGTATCTGAATCGGTTTGCGCTCATCAACATCGATGAGTTTGACCAGATAACTCTGCCACAACAGGGATTTCTGAAACATATTCTTCAAAAGCCTGTGGTCAATCTACGGAAACCGCACGGTCGCTCGGTACTTGAATTGCAGCGGTATGCTTCATTTATCGGTACAAGCAATCAGAAGGATTTGTTGACTGATCCTTCGGGAAGCCGCCGTTTCATTTGTATTGAAGTGACGGGAAACATCGACACTACACAGCCGATAGATTATGAACAGCTTTATGCACAAGCCATGCACGAGATTCATCATGGCGAACGCTACTGGTTTGACAGTGAGGATGAACAGATTATGACGGAAAATAACCGTGAGTTTGAGCAAACACCGGCTATGCTGCAATTGTTTTACCAGTATTTCAAGGCTGCACAAACGAAAGAGGAAGGGGAATTTCTTACTCCGGTTGAAATATTGAATTATCTGAAGAAAAAAAGTGGTATGTCATTGTCTGATAACAAAGTATATCACTTCGGGAGATTGCTGCAAAAATGCGGTATTCCTTCGAAGCATACTTATAAAGGTACTGTTTATCAGGTTATAAAGGTATTATAAGAGATAAAAGTAAGGCTGACAATAAAAGTCGGGATATTTTATTGTCAGCCTATTATCAATGGTTATTGTCAGATGATAGAACGTTGATATTCATCTACTTGTACATAATCCTGACAGTATGACAATAAAACAGGTACAAATCATTATGAGATCTAAATTTGATATTTTGGTTTCATAGATGAATAGAGGTAATCTTATTTAATTTCATCCACAAAGTCTAGTGTATCACCAGTATTAAACTTGTCGAAATCAGACTGAAACAAACAGTCCTGAATGATACGGTATTTCTCAAATTCAGTTTCCGCATAGTCTTTCGCTTGTTCGGTAGAAACTTTTCCTGAATCATTTAAAACCGGGCGGTCATCACTATCCAAGAATTTGTCAATGCGTTTCGCCCAGTCCTCCATCGTCATAGGAATGTGGCGTTTTGCCCGGTCTTCTGCCAAATCCAGAAAAGCATTGACCAACCGCCCCATTGACTCCAGTTCTTCTTCTTTCAAATAATTCTTTGCTATCGACACATCTGTTTTTACAATCTTTCCGTCAGGAGCTTTCTCCCACGTAGTCAGCCCCATATGTTCTTTTTCCGCATTGGCACGCTCTACAATAAGTTCTGCCGCCGTGTGTCCATGAACTGCATAGTGCATTTTGTTCTGCACTTTTTTGAAAAACAAACGTGTGGTCGGGGCATTGAGATTATAGTCTATGCTAGTAGCATAAATATCTGTTAGCTTTTGGTAGAAACGTCGCTCACTTAGCCGTATTTCACGAATTTCAGCAAGCAAATGTTCAAAGTAATCTTCATTGATGAATGATCCGTTCTCCATCCGTTTTTTATCAATGACATATCCACGAATAGCAAACTGCCGAAGTATAAATGTACACCATTGCCGAAATTGAGTGGCGCGCACGGAGTTGACGCGATAACCGACTGAAATGATGGCATCAAGACTATAATATTTTATTGCATAGTTTTTTCCATCAGAAGCAGTTCGTCGGAATTTCCGACAAACTGAATCTTCCTGTAATTCCTGACTCTGAAAGATATTCTGCAAGTGTTCAGCAATAGTAGAACGACCTTTATCAAACAAAACAGCAATAGCATCCTGGGTTAGCCACAAAGTATCGTCCTGATAAAGCACTTCAATGCCTTCTTCTTTATTCTCTATCTGAAAAATAAGAAATTCAGCCGTACTATTACGTATTTGCAGTTTCTTGCTTCCGTTATTACTTTCTTCCATATTCATCTTGAACATTCATTTCTTTTAGAAGAAACAAATGTACTTAGAACATATCGAACTGCCAAAGATAGTATCTCCTATTTTATCTCCACTTTCGTCTGTAATCTGATGTCATCGGAAGCAGCGCCAATCATTATCTGAAAAGTTCCCGGCTCCACAATCCTCTTTAAATTCCGATCGACAAGCGAGAAATCCTCTTCGGATAAAACAAACTTCACTTCCCGTTCTTCACCACTCTTCAAATAGAAACGTGCGAAGTGTTTCAATTGCTTCAACGGTTGCACTACTGAAGCGTATTCATCTCTCAAATAAAGTTGGGCTACTTCTTCACCGTCGTACTTTCCTGTGTTCCGGACTTTGAATGAAACTTCGAAAGAACGTGGTGTTAAAACTGACAGATGTAAATCCGAGTAATCAAAAGAGGTATAACTCAAACCATATCCGAAAGGATAAAGCGGAGAAGCAGACATTTCTACATAATCATGGCTTTGAGGAGCTTTCTTATTATAATAGAGTGGAATCTGTCCGACAGAACGGGGTACAGAGAATGGCAATCGTCCTGCCGGATTAAAATCGCCGAATAAAACATCGGCAATGGCAAACCCTCCTTCTTGTCCCGGGTAATAAGCGGTTAATACTACATCTGCATTTTCTGATGCCCAGTTTTTATCCAAGGGACGGCCTTCAATATAAACGACTACCAATGGCTTTCCGGTAGCTTTCAAGGCTTTGAGCAGTTCCTGTTGTTTTCCTAATAAAGAAAGTGTTGCACGGTCGAACCCTTCGCCACATTCCATATCGCTGATCGTCTTTTCGTTGGCAATGGCCGCACCCGTTTCTTTATAACTGGTCTTGAAATCACGGGCACTGGAACCTCCCACCACGGCAATAACGACTTCGGAACGCTGGGCGGCTACAACGGCCTGTTCAATATCAACTGTCACAGTATCACGAATGGAGCAGCCTTTCACGTATTCCACTTGCGACGAAGAAAGTTTGGTTCTGATTCCATCCAAGACAGTCTTTATATTTTCTTCTTCCTGCGGAGCGGTATAATCCCCCAACATATTATAGCGATTATCAGCATTAGGTCCGATTAATGCTACTTTCATATTTTTGTTCAACGGAAGCAAAGAGTGCTCATTCTTCAACAACGTGATTGAAGCTTGTGCTACCCGGCGTGCCAAAGTTACAGATTCTTCACTGCGCACTTCTTTCTTTGCTTTTTCAGGATCTACATAAGGATTTTCAAACAACCCCATCTCAAATTTTAATCGTAGAACACGGGCGACAGAAGCGTCAAGTACTGTTTTATTGATACGATCTGTGTTTACAACATTCATTAGATTCATATATGCATCACCTCCCAAATCCACATCTACTCCGGCTGATAATGCAAGAACAGCTGCTTCTTCCATAGTGGGCGCAACAAAATGGCTTTGATGAATACCTTCTATGCTGTATAAATCAGAAACGACAATTCCTCTGAATTTCCATTCATTCCGAAGAAGTTCGGTCAACAGAGAGTGATTGGCTGTGCAGGGAACACCGTCCATCGAATTATAAGAAGTCATTACTGATAATGCTCCGGCATCGATAGCTTGCCTAAACGGGGGCAGGAAGTTCTCGTGCAGTTCACGTATACCGGCAAAAGAGGGATTTCCGTTCTGTCCGCTTTCCGAGATACCGTAAGCGAGAAAGTGTTTGAGAGTAGCTAATGTGCTGTATGGATGTGACAAATCGCCGCCTCCTAATCCTTCCACCATCGCTTTTCCTATTCCACCCGTCAATACCGGGTCTTCACCAAAGGTTTCTTCTACACGAGACCAACGCGGGTCACGAGCCAAATCGAGCACAGGTCCATAGCTGATATGTCCGCCTTGCAAACGTATCTCTTTGCCGATTACCTTTCCTACTTCACGGATGAGTTGGGGCGACCAGGTAGCAGCCATTCCAATTCCGGTTGGAAAAACGGTTGTACCAATTGCCATGTGACCGTGCGGTGCTTCTTCGGCCAGGAATAAGGGAATTCCCAAACGGGTATTCTCTATTACGTACCTTTGCAAGGCATTTCCGGCCTTTGCAGCCAAGACGGGATTCAGTCCGGTTGACAATGTTTTCTTTGTCCACGGGTCGGCACGATAGGTTGCCCAAAGCATACCGGCATTTCTGTCTTTTATGAGTTGCTTGAATTTATCAGAAGGAAAAACATCGTTTCTTTTGATTTCATACATCTCCCACCCCAAAGGACAAAGGAGCTGGCCGACTTTTTCTTCTAATGTCATACGGGATAGCAAGTCGGCCACTCTTGTTTCTACCGATAAAGTCGGATTTTTATAGGTTACTGCCGGAAGTTGCTGTGCAAAGGAATAAGAAACTCCTGTCATCATAGCCGTAAACAATAGTGATTTACAGATTCTATTTAGCATAACTATTTTTTATTATTGCTGTCCGATTAAACTCGACAACAATAAAAATAGTGTGCTCGACTG
>DXOJ01000019.1 GCA_019412865.1 Bacteroides sp.
ATCCATACCATCTGTCTTATTCACATTTGAAATAAACCGTCATAGAACATAAAACACGGATGGAAACTCTGCTCCGGCACCATGCCGGTCAGAATCCGAAATCGTCTATCTCAACTTTGTGCTCTTCGCTTTCTTTGAATGGTTTTGCTTCTTTTTGTACGGGATTTCCTTCGATATAGATGGCACGGAATGGACGGGCTGGGCAAACATATTCACATCCTCCACAACCTACACATATTTCTTTATTTACATGAGGAATCGTCAATCCGTCCTTATACGGCACCATCGCTACTGCTTGTGTGGGACAGTGTTCGGAGCAGGCTCCGCAACTGGTTCCATCAGTATAAACAATGCAATTTTCCTCGATGAAAACAACATATCCCATTTGTGTAAGATGTTTTTGCTCTACACTTATGGGAAGAATTGCTCCATTGGGACAGACATCTCCACAGACAGTACAGTCAAAGTTACAAAATCCTTTCTCAAAGCTAACAGTAGGTTGCATCATGCCTGCCAAGCCATATTCCATAAAAGCCGGTTTCAAGATATGAGAAGGGCATTTGCTGACACAAAGATGACAGGATGTGCATTGCTGTTGGAAGTGTTCCCGACTGATAGACCCCGGAGGAGTGATCGGATTTTCCTTTTTGTATGCCTTCTTACCTTCCAGGCTTGCTACAGATTCCTTGGCCTGGGAGATGAGTTTGGGGGTTGCTCCGGCAGTAACAAGACCGGCAACCAAAAAACGGCGTTTGGATGAATCCAAATCCGGTGATGATGGTGCAGGAGTTTCTACGTCAGACTGTTTTTTTAAAGAAGGGGCGTAAACTAATGCTTTTTGTTTGCATGCTCCCAAACAGTTGAAACAATCTACACAACGACTATAATCAATAGCGTGTTCTTTACTATTGATGCAAGCTGCTTTGCATTTGGTGGCACAAAGCCCGCATCCATTACATTTGGCAGTATCAATACGGACTTTGAATAATGAAAATCGGCTCAATAACCCCAATATTGTTCCTACGGGACAAATCGTATTGCACCATGTCCGTCCATGTTTCCATGCCATTACAAAGATGGCTGCAAGAGTAATAATAGCGATGAGAAGGGAAGAAATGCTCAAGATGGAGGTGTCTACCTGATAAAATGTATAATTGTCAAATCTGGCAAAGAGTGATTCCAGCAGATTATTCCCCAGCATATAGATAGGTTTGAATATGTGCACTACTACACGTCCATACGCACTGTACGGATCGAGCAAACCAACAATAAATGTAAATCCACATAGAAACCCGACCACTGTCAGTCCGAGCACACCCCAGCGCAATTTGTTTTTTGCAGGACTGTAACTATATCTTTTTTTCTTTTTTCCCGTTGCTTTGGAAATTCGTGCAATCACATCCTGCAAGATACCCATAGGGCAGATTGTAGAACAATATACACGCCCGAATAAAAGCGTTAACACAATGAGAAATAATAAGATACCTATACTTAGTGAAAGGATGGCTGGAATAAATTGCAAATGTGCCAGCCGATGAAAACTGTTCGGTAATATTTCTGCGAAATCGAGAAAAAAGAAAGAAATCAGCACAAATAAAAGTGCTGATATTCCAATACGTAGCCTTCTTAACATGGTTGTTTTACATCTTAATTCGCTTGACATTCAATTTGTCAATGTTCATGGTTCCTATTTTCAATGCTTCCCCATTGGCGAGATGTCCTACTGTATCCAGTGGCATCTCACGTACTTGATTGAAGAACTTGGCAGCAGCCGTATCCACGGCTACAATATCCGGTGAGATAAACAATCCTTTTGCCAGTACAACATCGGATGCAGAGCGTCCCCGGGGACCGTTTGTTTTCATGATCCGGTAGGCGTCTACTACGTTGAGTACAGCTTTCTTCTGTAATGTACAGATATCTGCGATACATTGTTGCAAATCGTTCTGGTGGAAGAATCCGCGATCCCACACAATCCCCATGTGATTTTTCATGGAGATAGTCAGATTGGCACCTCCGTGATTCTTCAGAATAGGAACATTGATCCATACATCACAATCCAGAATCGCTTCGTGCACTTTGGCTTTCTTCATCTTTTTGCCTTTTGGCAGATCAATTGGTTTGTAATACGACTCCAGATGTGCAGGCATTACTTTGGCTCCGGCTTTTTTGGCAGCAGCTTCAATACCACTGTTTTTGTAGCATTTCTGCCAATCGTCACAAGTATGGTCGAACACGACCACTTCTTTAGCTCCGGCGGCAAAACATTGTCTGACGATTTCTTCAATCAGTTTCGGATTCGTATTTCCTGCCAGTTCCGGCACTTTATCCCAACCGATATTAGGTTTTACAACCACTTTCTGTCCCGGTTTCACGAATTGCTTCATACCCCCCAGTTCGCTTATGGCACGGCGGAACATCTCTTCGGGTTCTCCGCCCATAACGGCCACCAGATCAGGATTGCTTCCGTTTGCTTTATTGATTGTTTGAGTTAACACCTCCATAGCCTCCGAACGCTGTATAGTCAAGGCGGCTCCGGTGATAGCTACTGTTTTTAAAAAATCCCTTCTGTCCATCTTTCTATATTAGTTTAGAGTTTGGCAATTGCTTTCAGGAGGGCGTATCCGCCGAACCATTGCAGTAACATTCCCGGAATACCGATACGGAAGTCCTGTACTGCTTCGTAGAAACTTCCGACGATGGCCCATTCAAATGCAACGCCTATGACCTGATAAGTGAGTACGACACCAAGAATGGCCAGTAATGAAACCGATTTTATAGTACGTGCTGCAAGAGCTGAAGCTCCGGCGAGTAAGGACGATTTGATTAATAGGATGGGAAGTACCGCTTCCGAGGGCATGCCAAACAATAAATGATTGATGACTGGTGAAAGAATAGCAGTCAATAATCCTACAAGAAAACCATATTTATAAGCCGCAATCAGCGTGAAAAAATAAATAGGTAACAGGGTAGGACCACCATAAGGTACAAGATGGCATAATTGTGGAAGTGCAATGTTACCCGCTACGAATAGTAAGGCGAACAGGTAGGTTTTCACATTGCTGTGTTTCAGCGAATAGAGTTTGACGGATGTTTCCATTTTCGTTGATACTTTAATGTTGAATAGAACGATAATATATTAATAATAAGACTTTTCTCCAGATAAAAGGTTTAATCCGACTGATATATTATTTTAATCCTGTAGGAAAATAGGACAGGCAGGGAGCCACCAGCACGCAGGTTTTGATTTAGGCTTTTCTGTTATACTTCCTGTTTCACTTTAATATATTATGAATACTCTTCCTGTTTTACCTTACTTTCTTTATAAAGTAAGAAAGCACACGCAGCTGCTGCAAATACGCTATAATCGAATGGGGCTTTCACATTCAAGGAGAACGACATGGAGAATGCAAAAGTCAATAATAGAATGCCGCTAAGAAG
>DXOJ01000190.1 GCA_019412865.1 Bacteroides sp.
ATAGATTGAAATGAAAAAGCAATTACGCAGTTCGTTTAGTACACAAGGCCGTCGGATGGCGGGAGCCCGTGCGTTATGGGCAGCCAACGGCATGAAGAAGAATCAGATGGGTAAACCCATTATCGCTATCGTCAATTCGTTCACCCAGTTTGTTCCGGGACATGTGCATCTGCATGAAATCGGTCAGCTGGTGAAGGCAGAGATTGAGAAGCTGGGATGCTTCGCTGCGGAATTCAATACAATAGCTATCGACGACGGTATAGCAATGGGACATGACGGTATGCTTTACTCGCTTCCTTCACGTGACATCATTGCAGACAGTGTAGAATATATGGTTAATGCGCACAAGGCAGATGCAATGGTATGTATCAGCAATTGCGATAAGATTACTCCCGGAATGTTGATGGCGGCTATGCGTTTGAATATTCCTGCCGTATTTGTATCGGGCGGTCCGATGGAAGCCGGAGAATGGAATGGTCAGCACCTGGATTTGATCGACGCGATGATTAAATCGGCTGATGAAAGTGTCAGCGATCAGGAAGTAGCGAATATCGAGCAAAATGCTTGTCCTACTTGCGGATGTTGTTCCGGTATGTTTACCGCCAATTCAATGAACTGCCTGAATGAAGCAATCGGACTGGCTCTTCCCGGAAACGGAACCATTGTAGCGACACACGAAAACCGTACGCAACTTTTCAAAGACGCTGCGGAACTGATCGTGAAAAATGCAAAATTATATTATGAAGAAGGAGACGAAAGTGTACTTCCCCGTAGCATCGCTACCCGTCAGGCTTTCCTGAACGCCATGACGCTGGATATAGCAATGGGGGGATCTACCAATACGGTTCTTCACTTGTTGGCTGTTGCTCACGAAGCAGAGGTAGATTTCAAGATGGATGATATCGATATGCTTTCCCGCAAGGCTCCTTGTCTCTGCAAGGTGGCTCCCAATACGCAGAAATATCATATTCAGGATGTAAACCGTGCCGGTGGTATTATTGCTATCATGGATGAACTGGCAAAAGGCGGTCTGATAGATACATCTGTTCGACGGGTAGACGGAATGTCATTGGCGGAAGCTATTAATGAATATTCAATCACCAGCCCGAATGTAAGCGAAAAGGCAATTAAAAAATATTCGAGTGCAGCCGGAAATAGATTCAATCTCGTACTTGGTTCACAGGGCATGTACTATAAGGAACTGGATAAAGACCGTGCAAACGGATGTATCCGTGATTTGGAACATGCTTATAGCAAAGACGGTGGATTGGCCGTATTGAAAGGCAACATTGCCCAAGACGGTTGTGTGGTAAAAACAGCAGGTGTAGACGAAAGTATCTGGAAGTTTACCGGACCTGCCAAAGTATTTGATTCGCAAGAAGCAGCCTGTGAAGGCATCCTCGGAGGCCGAGTCGTCAGTGGCGATGTAGTCGTCATTACGCACGAAGGTCCGAAGGGTGGTCCCGGTATGCAGGAAATGCTTTATCCTACCTCTTATATAAAATCCCGTCATCTCGGAAAAGAATGTGCTTTGATTACCGACGGACGTTTCAGCGGTGGAACTTCCGGATTGAGTATCGGACATATTTCTCCTGAAGCGGCAGCTGGAGGCAATATCGGAAAAATTGTAGACGGAGACATTATCGAAATCGATATTCCGGCCCGGAAGATTAACGTGCGACTGACGGATGAAGAACTGGCGGCCCGTCCGATGACTCCTGTCACTCGTGACCGTTATGTACCGAAGAGCCTGAAGGCGTATGCCAGCATGGTAAGCTCTGCCGATAAGGGAGCAGTGAGAATTATATAATATAGTTGGTGATAGTTGATAGGTAATAGTTAGCTGCGCAGCACTTAGCGCAATGATTGTAAACCATTCATTTTCAACTGTCATTTCTCAACTATCATTTATCATTTATCAACTATCAACTAATATGAAAGATTTAATAACAGGTGCAGAGGCTTTGATGCGCTCCTTGGAACATCAGGGAGTGACTACCATCTTTGGTTACCCCGGTGGTTCTATTATGCCGGTATTCGATGCCTTGTACGATCATCAAAATATATTGAACCATATCTTGGTTCGTCACGAGCAGGGAGCCGCCCATGCCGCACAAGGTTATGCCCGTGTATCGGGTGATGTAGGTGTTTGCCTGGTGACGAGCGGTCCCGGAGCAACCAATACGGTAACAGGCATTGCGGATGCGATGATCGATAGTACGCCTATCGTGGTGATTGCCGGACAGGTAGGAACAGGCTTTCTTGGGACCGATGCTTTTCAGGAAGTTGACTTGGTAGGTATTACCCAGCCAATCACTAAATGGAGTTATCAGATTCGCCGTGCGGAAGATGTAGCCTGGGCGGTAGCACGTGCGTTTTACATTGCCCGTAGTGGTCGTCCGGGGCCGGTGGTACTGGACTTTGCCAAAAATGCGCAAGTGGAGAAAACGAAATACGAACCAACGAAAGTCGATTTTATCCGTAGTTATGTTCCTGTTCCCGATACGGACGAGGAGACTGTACAGGCTGCTGCCGAACTGATTAATAACGCTGAACGTCCGCTTGTATTGGTTGGACAAGGTGTTGAACTGGGAAATGCACAGAGCGAATTGCGCGAGTTTATCGAAAAAGCGGATATGCCTGCGGGTTGTACGCTGCTCGGACTTTCGGCTTTGCCGACAGAACATCCGTTGAATAAAGGTATGTTGGGTATGCATGGCAATCTGGGACCGAATATCAATACCAATAAATGCGATGTGCTGATTGCTGTTGGTATGCGTTTTGACGACCGTGTGACCGGTAATTTGGCTACTTATGCCAAACAGGCAAAAGTGATTCATTTTGATATCGATCCTGCGGAAGTTAATAAGAATGTAAAGGTAGATGTAGCTGTATTGGGAGATTGCAAGGAAACACTGGCTTCTGTGACGAAGCTCCTGAAAAAGAACACTCATACCGAATGGATTGATAGCTTCAAAGAATATGAGAAAGTAGAGGAGGAAAAAGTAATCCGTCCTGAACTTCATCCTGCCACAAACTCTTTGAGTATGGGGGAAGTGGTACGTGCGGTAAGTGACGCTACTCACCATGAAGCTGTTTTGGTAACAGATGTAGGTCAAAATCAGATGATATCTGCACGTTACTTTAAATATACGAAAGAACGCAGTATCATCACTTCCGGAGGACTTGGAACAATGGGCTTCGGGCTTCCCGCAGCTATCGGGGCAACTTTTGGAGCACCGGAACGTACTGTATGCGTATTTATGGGAGATGGCGGACTGCAAATGAATATTCAGGAGTTGGGTACGATTATGGAGCAGAAAGCTCCGGTGAAAATTATCTGCCTGAATAATAATTACCTCGGAAATGTACGCCAGTGGCAAGCTATGTTCTTCAATCGCCGCTATTCGTTTACTCCGATGTTGAATCCGGATTACATGAAGATTGCTTCGGCTTATGATATTCCTTCCAAACGTGCTTTCACCCGTGAAGAACTGAAAGAAGCTATTGCAGAAATGCTGGCGACAGATGGTCCGTTCCTGCTCGAAGCGTGCGTAGTGGAAGAAGGCAATGTTTTGCCGATGACTCCTCCGGGTGGTTCGGTCAATCAGATGCTGTTGGAATGCTAGGGGAAGTTGAATATTGAGAATGGAAGATTGAAAGTTCGCAATTAAAATTTAGGATTATGAGTGACAAGACATTATATACGATAATAGTTCATTCCGAAAATATAGCCGGATTGCTGAATCAGGTAACTGCTGTATTTACTCGTCGGCAAATCAACATCGAGAGTCTGAATGTATCTGCTTCTTCTATTAAAGGTGTACACAAGTATACGATTACAGCCTTGACGGATAAGGACACCATTGAGAAGGTAGTGAAACAGATCGAAAAGAAGATCGATGTGATTCAGGCACATTATTTCACCGAGGATGAAATATACTTCCATGAGATTGCACTATATAAGGTATCTACTCCTGCTTTTCAGGAAACTCCGGAAGCATCCAAGTTGATCCGCAGATACAATGCCCGTGTAGTGGAAGTTAATCCGGTATTTTCTATTGTCGAGAAAAATGGTATGAGCGAAGATATAACCTCACTCTACGGTGAACTGAAGGCTTTAAATTGTGTTTTGCAGTTTGTACGGTCGGGACGCGTAGCGATTACCACCAGTTGCTTTGAACGGGTGAACGAGTTTCTCGATGGACGGGAAGCCATGTATAACCAGAGTAAAAACCAACAAGAATAATGAGTGAAGAAAATAAAATAGGAACTTATCAGTTTGTGGCAGAACCGTTCCATGTTGACTTTAACGGACGTCTGACTATGGGCGTACTGGGAAATCATTTGTTGAATTGTGCCGGCTTTCACGCAAGTGACCGTGGCTTTGGTATTGCAACACTGAACGAGGATAATTACACTTGGGTACTTTCGCGTCTGGCCATTGAGTTGGATGAAATGCCTTATCAATATGAGAATTTTTCAGTTCAAACATGGGTGGAAAATGTCTACCGCTTGTTTACTGACCGTAACTTCGCTATTATTGATAAGGATGGGAAGAAGATTGGTTACGCGCGTTCCGTATGGGCGATGATTAATCTTAATACCCGCAAACCGGCCGATCTATTGACCTTACACGGAGGAAGTATCGTAGATTATGTCTGTGATGAACCTTGTCCTATTGAAAAGCCTTCACGTATCAAAGTGACAAGCGATCGGCCAATGGCTACCCTGACGGCAAAATATAGTGATATTGATATTAACGGTCATGTGAACAGCATCCGTTACATCGAGCATATCCTTGATCTGTTCCCGATAGAGCTGTACAAGGCCAAACGTATCCGTCGTTTCGAGATGGCGTACGTAGCCGAAAGTTACTTTGGTGATGAGCTCTCTTTCTTCTGCGATGAAGTGAATGCAAACGAGTTTCACGTAGAAGTAAAGAAGAATGGCAGCGAAGTTGTTTGCCGTTCGAAAGTGATATTTGAATAAATGTGAGAATACAAAATTAATTAATAACGGATGACGTAAGTCATCAAAAACTAAAAACAAAAAGAAAATGGCACAGTTGAATTTTGGAGGTACTACTGAAACTGTAGTAATCCGTGACGAATTTCCATTGGAAAAAGCTCGTGAAGTATTGAAAAATGAAACAATCGCTGTA
>DXOJ01000191.1 GCA_019412865.1 Bacteroides sp.
GATTTGCAGCGAAGGTAGAGATTTTATTATTGAGCCTTTTTTTGAGTGCTTACTAAAATTCATTTATTTAGAGGCTCTGTTTTTCTCATCCAGAGCCCCTGATTACTCCAAATACAGCCTCTGCTTATCCTATTTAGAAGCTGTGTTTTTTTATGATAGTTTATAACTACGGAATGAGCAACAACTCATAATCCACTACTCCCAGCCAGCGATTAAATTTCCGCCCAACTTGCTCATATCCGGCTACTTGCTTAAAACCCAGTTTCGCATGTAAAGCGTAACTGGGTTCATTCCCTTCCGTTATGCAGGCAATCAGCGCATGATAACCACTCTCTCGACACTCCTCTATGAGTCTTTGCATGAGTAGTCGCCCGATACCTTTTCCAATATGTTTGGCAGATAAGTAGACCGTTGTTTCTAATGTATATCGATATGCGGCTCTTTCTTTCCACAGATGCGCATAACAGTAACCTACCACTTCATTATCTATCTCATAAACAAAATAAGGGAAGTTAGCAGAAATCTGTGTTATGCGCTCACGCATATCTTCAACAGCAACAGGTTCGGTTTCGAATGTGGCCGTACTATTTATAACGTACTCGTTATAGATTGCTGTAATTGCTTTTGCATCTTCTAAATCTACTTTCCTTATCATAATTTCGTATAGCTAGCGGAATCCTCCTTTTTATTAGGGAGTTTTCCTGTATTCAATCAATTATGGAACGAAGTACGTTATTTTTTCTGTTTTTTGCAAGCAAACAGCCTATTTATCTTATACGTCAAACAATTGGTTTAATCCCTCACTCATGCTGGGATGCGTGAAGATAAAATCGCGTAAGAATGTAGACGTTTGCCCCGTTTTCATAGCCATAGCTACGATATTGATGATTTCTGAAGCATCGGCACAAAATAATGTACAGCCCATAATCTTCCCGTTATGATTATTGATGATGGCTTTTAGCATACCATCTGTCTGTCGCAATGTACGGGCACGGACAACGGAAGATGCCGGCAACCGGGAAACCTTAAATGAATATCCCCTTTTCAGAGCTTCTTCTTCACTGATTCCGATATGTGCCAATGGCGGATCAATAAACACTGCATATTGAACAGGATCACGATCTCCGATATCACGTTTTTTGTCACCGAAAAGCTGATCGCGGATAATCCGGAAATCATCCAGAGAGAGATAGGTGAATTGTGCTCCGCCTTTTACATCCCCCATTGCCCATACATGGGGAACAGTGGTACGTAACTGATCGTTTACTATGATAGCTCCGTGCGCATCGACTCCTACGCCTGCTGCTGACAGGTTTAATCCCTCAATCATCGGTTTACGTCCCGTTGCGATGAGAATGGCATCTCCATCCACATAATAAGGAGTGCCGTCGGATACGTCCGAGTAAGTCAGTGTTACTCCATCATTGGTGTCATGGATAGACTGTGCACGCGCGTTCAAATGGATTTCAATACCTTTCTTATCCATTACTTCTTTGACGCTGTTTGCAATATCCCGATCTTCACGAGGCATAAATTTATTTCCTCCTTCGAGTATCGTCACTTTACTGCCAAATCCGGCATACATAGAAGCAAATTCCAGTCCTATATATCCTCCGCCTATGATAATCAAGTGATGGGGAAGGACGTTTAAATCCAGAAGCGTACTACTGGTATATACATGTTGGCTTTGCTGAATGCCGTCTATTGCCGGAATGATAGGAGTAGAGCCTGTATTGATAAATATCTCTTTACTTTGCAGCTCGATGTCTCCTTCCGGAAGCGCAACTTTTATCGTATTGGAAGATACGAAAGAACCCGTCCCGGTGTAAATAGTCACATTAGGACGTTTGTTTAGTCTTTCGTAATTATCATTTCTAAGAAAAGAGGTGAGACGGTTCTTTCGACTGATGGCTTGTTTGTACATATTCGCCTGTTTGGGAAAATCGTCATGGTAAAGCAAGGCGGAAACCTCTGCTTCATGCACCAACGTTTTGGTGGGAATACAGGCTACGTTAGGGCAGGTTCCTCCATACATCATGTTGGAACGTTCCACGATGGCAACTTGCCATCCGCGGTTGGAAAGTTCGGCAGCCAGGGTCTTTCCTGCCTTGCCGAATCCTATTATTATTGCATCATATTGTTTCATAACTTCTTTTTATTAACGATTCGTATGAGACTATATAACAGTCTGAAAATACGATTTGTTCCGCAATCTCAAGAAGTCAGCACTTTCTGCAAGGGGAGCATTAGTCTTTTTTAAGTGTTTTGAGTACTCGTTGTGACGAGTCGGATAGTAACACTACGGCACTGGCTAAGATCACAATATCTTTAATCACCAATCGTCCTGCACCGGATAGTAACGGGAATCCGAACTCTCCGCTTCCCAGGTCGGGAACCCAGACTTCCGGGGTAGTGACGAGAAAAGAAAGTGTTCCGAGCGTCATGATAATGGCAAGGGCGTCACCTGCCAATCCCACTTTTGGGAAAAAGATGCCTAGAAATACCAGTATGCCGATGCTCATAATAAGAGCTCCCAGTCCGTAGGAGAAAGTATAGGTACGGTTTGCTTCGTGCCATGCTCGATTTTCCGGGACGAAAGCACCCTCCGCATTTTTGTGTTCTTTGTATTCGGGCGCACCTTTAGCATAGAAGAAACTCATGAAAGGACTGTTGGCAACAAACGGGACAATCCCGTCGGCTTCATAATGGAAATACTTCAATCCGCCTATCCATACAAATACTACCAGAATGGCTACACGGATAAATTGAATACCGAAACTTTTCAGACTTGAAGTGAAGGTCAGTAAAGCGATAAATTTCTCTTTCATTTTGTTGGGGTTTTAATGGATTTATCTAATGTTGCAAAGGTCGTTCATTCTCCATACTCCCCAAATAGCAATACTTCCGTATACCTTATCAATTTTTCCCTTCCTGTGTATTTCTGAATTGTACGGCACTCTGTCCGGTCATATTTTTGAAGAAACGGCTGAAAGAGGCCTGGTCTTCAAATCCAAGAATATCGGCAATTTCTTTAGCACTTTTGTTGCTGTAAAGCAAAAGGCGTTTGGCTTCCGCTTCCACCCGTTCGTGGATTACCCGGAGTGGCGAGGGCAGTTTGCAGGTTGAAAAGATGTTCGATAGTGTCTTGGGAGATTTATGCAGCATGTCGGCATAGTCCTGTACCTGCTTTTTCGTCCGATAATGCTCGTCAACCAAGTTATAGTATTGGCGGACAATCTCGAAACCGGATTCTTTTTCACGGGTGATATTCATGCGATGACGTGCAATACGAGTACATTGAATGATGAAGCGTTTCAGCAGGATGCGTAGCATCTCCTCCTGCAGGCTGTCGGAAACGGTAAACTCGTTTTCCAGTGCTTCGGTAATGGTGTCGAGCTCTTTACGTTCTTTTTCATTCAGGGTAAAACGGATCAGGTGAGAAGAACCGTTGAACAGGAATCCGCTGCATGACACTTCATGGTCATTGCCATAAATGCAATAGAAGTTACTGTTGAACAGCAAAGTCAGGTATTCGCCGTCAATCGATTTAAATTCGAGGTGTTGCAGATGAGTGAGTGAAATCACTTCATCTTTGGTAAGCATCATTTCCTGATGGTCGATTTCTACTGTGATGCTTCCGCTGCGTACCCATATAAATTTATAAAGCCCCTTTTCTTTTTGCAGTGCTTTTTCTGTCAGATAAGAGTCTGTAAGTGCGAGTGTTCCTTTTAGTTTCGTGTGATATTGTTGTAACATAGCTAGTCCTCCATTGCTGATGCGTCAAATGATAGCGGCAGTAGGTCGCCTATACTTTTTACTTCGTAGATACATTCTTTGCCATATAATAGGATACGGATGGGTTGTTTGTAACGCTTTTCCGTTTCCAGAATCACTTGCCGGCAAGCGCCGCAGGGAGGAATCGGTTGGTCGATGAAATCTTTTTCCGTTCGTGCCGCGATGGCAAGAGTGACAACCGGCTGGTCGGGATATTGGGAATTGGCATAGAATAAGGTAGTGCGTTCCGCACAAAGTCCTGACGGGTAGGCGGCATTCTCCTGATTGGTTCCTGTCACAACAGCTCCGTTGCCCAATAACGCAGCGGCACCTACGGAGAAGTGGGAATACGGAGAATAACTACGAGCTGTTGCCTCTATGGCAGTCTGCATAAGTGCCCGATCGGCCTCATTCAACTCATCATATTGATATACTTTAATAATAGCGGTAATTGTGAGGTCTCTCATATACGTTAGGGTATTGGTTTCTACAATTAATGTTACAAAGTTAGGAAAGAGATTGATAATCCCAATTATTTTTCGGATTTTTGTGCCATCTAATCCACATCTGAACTAAAATGGAGAATAAACTGTATAGACTTATCTTTTTAACCATTGTTTTCTTCTTTGCCGTAGGAGTGCAGGCACAGAAACGAAATGCCCGTTACATCGAATATATAAATAAGTATAGTGATTTGGCTGTTGAACAGATGAAGCTTCATAAAATTCCGGCCAGTATCACACTGGCGCAAGGGTTGTTGGAAAGTGGTGCCGGATACAGTCAGTTGGCACGAAAGAGTAATAATCACTTTGGTATTAAGTGTGGTGGCAGTTGGCGGGGGCGTAGTGTTCGCCACGACGACGATGCGCGTAATGAATGTTTCCGTGCCTATAAACATCCTCGTGATTCTTACGAAGACCATTCCTACTTCCTTAGAAGAGGGGCCCGTTACGCTTTTCTTTTCAAACTGGATATCACCGACTATAAAGGGTGGGCTCGTGGACTGAAAAAGGCGGGATACGCCACCGATCCTTCCTATGCTAATCGCCTGATTACGATTATCGAAGATTATGATTTGTATAAATACGATCGTAAGGGTGTATATTCAGAACGGAAACTGAAAAAGAATCCTTGGTTGATGAACCCGCATCAGGTGTATATTGCGAATGATATAGCCTATGTTGTAGCCCGCAACGGTGATACTTTTAAAGACTTGGGTGACGAATTTGACATTAGTTGGAAGAAACTTGTGAAATATAATGACTTGCAGCGTGATTATACGTTAGTAGAGGGAGATATTATCTACCTGAAGAGCAAGAAGAAAAAGGCTTCCAAACCTTATACCGTATATATTGTAAAAGATGGAGATTCCATGCATGGTATCTCTCAAAAATATGGTATTCGCCTCAAAAATCTGTATAAGATGAATCGTAAAGATGGCGAATATGTCCCTGAAATCGGAGATAGATTGCGCCTGCGATAGAGACTCGTAGAACTTTTTTTTGTTTGGCGCCGATGAACAGCCTTTCCGGCACCGGGGAGGACATGTTTCGGTACCGAGGAATGGGTGTATCGCCACCGATGAATGAATCCGGCTTCTTTCTTCATGAAAGTTTCGAATTTTGAAAACTTAATGACTCATTGATGTGTTATTATCTTGATAAAACATGATTATAATATGAGTCTTAACATTGCAAAAAGTAATAAGAAACGTGTCGTTATAGTAGGCGGTGGTTTCGGTGGCTTAAAATTAGCTAACAAGCTGAAAAAGTCAGGCTTTCAAGTCGTATTGGTAGACAAGAACAACTATCATCAGTTTCCCCCTTTGATTTATCAGGTGGCTTCGGCCGGTATGGAACCTACTTCCATCTCTTTCCCCTTTCGTAAAATATTCCAGCGCCGGAAAGATTTCTATTTCCGTATGGCGGAAGTACGTGCCATTTTCCCGGAAAAGAATATGATACAGACTTCCATCGGAAAAGCAGAATATGATTATCTGGTGTTGGCTGCAGGAACTACAACCAACTTTTTCGGTAATAAACATATTGAAGAAGAAGCCATGCCGATGAAAAATGTTTCGGAAGCAATGGGATTGAGAAATGCTCTTCTTGCCAATCTGGAACGTGCCTTAACTTGCTCAACCAAACAGGAACAACAAGAGTTGATGAATATCGTCATTGTAGGAGGTGGAGCAACCGGAATAGAGGTAGCCGGAATACTTTCCGAAATGAAGAAATTTGTCCTGCCCAAAGATTATCCTGATATGCCGAGTAGCTTGATGCATATATATCTGATTGAGGCCGGGCCGCGACTGCTTGCTGGAATGTCGGAAGATTCTTCCGCTCATGCCGAACAGTTTCTCCGTGAAATGGGAGTAAATATCCTGTTGAACAAACGCGTTGTAGATTATCGTGACCATAAAGTGGTACTTGAAGATGGTACGGAGATTGCTACGCGTACTTTTATCTGGGTGAGCGGTGTTACCGGAGTGACTATCGGCAACATGGATCCTTCGTTGATAGGACGTGGTGGACGTATTAAGGTCGATTCGTTCAATCGCGTAGAGGGAATGAGTAATGTGTTTGTTATTGGTGACCAATGTATTCAGGTTACTGATGAAGATTATCCGAACGGACATCCTCAATTGGCGCAAGTGGCTATCCAGCAAGGAGAATTGTTGGCAAAGAATCTGATACGTATGGAGAAAGGACGGGAGATGAAACCTTTCCATTACCGTAATCTGGGTTCGATGGCGACTGTAGGACGTAATCGTGCCGTGGCAGAGTTTAGTAAAGTAAAAATGCAGGGATGGTTTGCCTGGGTGATGTGGCTGGTTGTTCATCTGCGCTCTATTCTTGGGGTACGCAATAAGGTTATTGTGCTCTTGAATTGGGTATGGAATTATTTCACTTACGATCAGTCTATGCGTATGATTGTCTATGCCCGTAAAGCAAAAGAGATTCGTGATCGTGAAAAGGTGGAGGAAACTACCCATTGGGGGAAAGAACTGGTACAAGAGGAAAAGAACCCCTCTATTACATCATCATCCAAGTAGACAAGCTTCCTGTCGACAGGATGATAGATGCTATTCTGAACGGTAAATTCGTACAGGGTGTCCGATATCGGACACCCTGTGTTTTTTGTTATATTCTATTTATCAGTTACTTACGGTTTTGGCATAGATTTGGTATATGAAGTACCGAATTGATACATCATAAAATAGTAAATGATCGGATATGGACAGAGAAATTCCTAAAGAGGTACGTCAAAAAGAACGTAATAAGAAGATAATTCGTTATTCATCCATTGGAGTGGCAAGTATTATTGTCATCGGTGTACTTATATCTGTATTAAGGGCAGGAGTGGAGGCAAAGGATCTTGTCTTTTCCACAGTCGATAAAGGGGTGATTGAGGTAAGTGTCAGTGCTTCCGGTAAGGTTGTCCCTGCCTTTGAAGAAATTATTAATTCTCCGATCAACAGTCGTATTATTGAAGTCTATAAAAAAGGGGGAGATAGCGTAGACGTAGGTACTCCGATTCTGAAACTGGACCTTCAGAGTACGGAAATTGAATATAAGAAGCTGCTGGACGAGGAACAGATGCGTCAGTATAAACTCGATCAGCTTCGTGTCAATAATCAGACGAAACTTTCCGATATGGCAATGCAGATTAAAGTGTCGGCAATGAAATTGAGTCGGATGAAAGTGGAGTTGAGAAATGAACACTATCTGGACAGCCTCGGTGCAGGAACAACAGATAAAGTACGCCAGGCTGAATTGAGCTATAATGTGGCTCAATTAGAGTACGAACAACTTCAGCAACAATATAAAAATGAGAAGGAAGTAGCTGCTGCCGAATTGAAAGTTCAGGAGCTTGATTTTAATATCTTTCGCAAGAGCCTTTCCGAAAAGAAACGTACGTTGGATGATGCACAAATCCGTTCCCCGCGTAAAGCTATTCTTACCTATATTAATAACCAAATTGGTGTACAGATTTCCGAAGGCGGACAGGTGGCTATCATTTCTGATTTGAGCCATTTTAAAGTGGAAGGCGAGATTGCGGATACGTACGGTGATCGTGTAGCAGCCGGAGGAAAAGCAATTGTTAAGATAGGGAGCGACAAACTGGAAGGGACAGTTAGCAGTGTTACACCACTATCCAAGAATGGTGTGATATCATTTACCGTTCAGTTGAAAGAAGATAATCACCGCCGCTTACGTTCCGGACTAAAGACAGATGTTTATGTGATGAATGCTGTGAAGGAAGATGTAATGCGCATAGCCAATGGCTCTTTCTATGTGGGACGCGGTGAATATGAACTTTTTGTCTGCAACTCGGATAATGAACTGGTAAAACGTAAAATACAGTTAGGAGATTCTAATTTTGAATATGTAGAAGTGTTGAGCGGATTGCAACCGGGTGATAAAGTAGTAGTAAGCGATATGAGTGCTTATAAGAACAAGAATAAGTTGAAAATTAAATAAACTAAATACTAGAAGTTATGATAACATTGAACTCTCTTTCTAAGATTTATCGTACGGACGAGATTGAAACAGTAGCATTGGAGAATGTGAATCTGACGGTAGAACGTGGAGAATTTCTAAGTATAATGGGACCTTCCGGATGTGGAAAATCCACCCTGCTGAACATAATGGGATTGCTTGATGCACCTACAATGGGAATGGTGGAAATCAACGGGATACGTACCGAAGGAATGAAAGACAAGGAACTGGCGGTTTTTCGTAATAAAACGCTCGGTTTTGTATTTCAGTCTTTTCATTTGATTAATTCGTTGAATGTGATGGATAATGTAGAGTTGCCTTTACTTTATCGTCGTGTTGGCAGTAGTGAGCGAAAGCGGTTGGCACAAGAGGTGCTGGAAAAAGTGGGGTTAAGTCATCGTATGAGGCATTTCCCTACACAACTTTCCGGTGGTCAGTGCCAACGTGTTGCTATTGCCCGTGCTATTATCGGTAATCCCGAAATAATCCTTGCCGATGAGCCGACAGGTAACTTGGATTCAAAGATGGGAGCTGAAGTAATGGAGCTGCTTCATCGGCTGAATAAAGAAGACGGACGCACCATCGTCATGGTTACCCATAATGAAGAACAGGCGAAACAGACTTCCCGCACCATTCGTTTCTTTGACGGACGTCAGGTACAGTAGGAACCTGCGTTTTATACATAAAACTAAATAGAAAAATAGATTGATATATCTC
>DXOJ01000192.1 GCA_019412865.1 Bacteroides sp.
TTCATTTATTTAATTTTCTAAAACAAAGAATCAGAGTTCAACTACTGATTCGCATTATTAATAAATTGTTGATTATTTTTTGAAATGTAAGTTTTCAACGGTTGTGACTTCGGTTGATATTTCACCCATTTGTCCTGCGTCTTGGTTAACTGCAGTCATAATCTTAACGAAATCTATTTGATCCAAGTCGGCTGGTGTGCCGTTACTGTCCACAGCCCAATCTATCTTGAAATTACTGCCTTCCTTGGTGTTGGGATGGTTGTCTGCATATCCCCATGGATAACAATATCCTACCCATAATCCATTTTCTAAGACAGCATTATCTTTTAGGCGTGTTCCCTGGAATGTGATTTCATCATCTTCTACCCAAAGTGGATAATAGGATTCCTGATTATGGTAACTGTTGCGGAGAATATATCCTTCGTTTTCTTTATTGTCCTTCCAGAAAACATTTTGGTTGGCTGGGTTCGGGCGGTAATAAGTTATTTCATATCCTCGGGTTTCTGTATCTTTCCCGTATTCGCTGCCTTTCAGTTCATACCATTCGTCATCAGGTATTCCATTACCGTTTGCATCTTTGGATACGAATACAATTCCCGGTTCGGCACTTCCTCCTAGTTTTCCTGTTCCGGTTTTGGAATTGTAGTAAGCATTACCTCTTACCTTGAAGTCATATTCTCCCGTTACATTCGGAATGGGCTGTGGGAATCCTAAAACAATGTAGCCACCGAATCCTCCTAATGTAATAAGCGATTTTTGCTGGATTCTGCGGGTTGCTTCTTCCAATATTTCATCGTAGGTAAATCCATCCTTGTATGCTGATGTGGTAGTATTGATAAATTGTCCGGGAGCAGGACGGTATTCCCATACTTTATTGGCGAAAGCTAGAGGGTTTTCCGTGTCATCGTCATTATCGTCAATATTGCTTTGTGAGGCTTTGTCACTGAATGCGATGGTATTCGGGTTAAGTCCGATGTTGTTCAGGCGGAACATGAGTTGTCCTTGTTGGTTGAAACAAAGTAAGTCACCGTAAGTGGTGTAATCGCGTGCTTCGGTGATATATACATTGTTGCTGTAAGGGTTGATATTGATACCGTAAGGTGTCTTTATCACAGTTCCATCGGTTATGAAATTCTCACGGATTGTTTCTTCTGTTTTCAGATTGAACATCTTGATAGAAGAAGTCTGTGTGGTGTAGTTGTAATTATATAGGTAGGCTATGTCTCCGTCGATGGCGAAGTTTTGCACTTTCTCGTTACATTGAGTGACTTTGTTTGTCCGGCAGTCTATCTTGACGAAATTATAATCTCCGGCTTCTATATCTTCGCCACGGGTGGCTACATAGACGGTTTCATCCGGACCTGCTATTATTTTACCGGGATTCGGGCCTACTATAATTTTGCTACTCTCTTTGAATGTGGCAATATCGACAACGGATACTGTATTATCTACACCCAGCCCTGATGAATAATCCAATCCGCCGGAATTGGAAATATATAGCTTTTCGTTTTGTACACAAATGCCGTCAGGGTTACGTCCCACTGTTGTGATAGCATCTATGGAGAGGGAAGTTGTGTCTATACGCGCAACGGTTCCGTCATAGGAACATACGTATGCTTTTTCTTTATGAAAAGTGATATAGCGTGGTTGGCGGGAACTCCCATTTTCTGCCTGCATCTGAATTTGTTTCAATGAGGTTCCTGTACGAAAATCTATCACTTCTACTGTACTGGAGATGTTGACTACGACATACACCTTGCTTCCATAAATAGCCATATCGTTGGCTGTATCTCCTAATCCTCGGTGGTTGACTGCTTTGAAGTAATCACGAACCATTTGTTGATTACCGAAAGAGAAACGTGCCAATGAGCTGTTATTCTGGTTGAACAGTCCTTCACATAATACATATAATTCGGCGGTACCTGTTTCTGTCGGATCACCTATAATGCCTGATGTGAAAGGTTTGTCTTCCATGTCATCACATGCCATGAATAACAAGATCAATGACAGCCAGCACCAGGATATATATATTAATTTCCTTTTCACGTCAATATCTTATTTTATAATATTTAATATCTTATTTTTATTGTTGCTCTTACAGATCGTCCGGGCATTGGGAAGTATTTCACAATCTCGTAATTCTTGTCCATCAGGTTCAGTACTTCCAAGCAGAAAGAGGTGGTGACTTTTTTTATCAGGAAATCATGGCTTGCAGAAATACTGTGGTCACTATAACTATCTAATCTGTTTTCAGCAATGTTTTGTCCCAACGCGTAGCGCTTTCCTGAAAATAGGAATGAGTAAGACAGATTGATCCATGGTGTTTCGATACCTGCCTGCCCCGAAGCGGAGACGCGGGGAGTGTAGGCTATCTGGTGTTTGTATGTTGATTCATACGTGTTTGGATCGGGTGGGGTAACGTCTAATGCTCGTTGGTATGTATAGTTGCCCGAGAGGTTTATGCGGATTTTTTCCCCGGGTTGGAGGGAGAGGCTTCCTGTAACATCAATACCTTTGATGTCAACTTGTCCCAGGTTTTTCATGCTCCATACTGCAAGGTTCTTGGTAGGATAAGCGATGATTTTATCTGTTACCTTATTATAATAAGCGTCGATGGTTGCTGACAAATAGGGTAGGAACGAGCATACATTTTTGTTGTATGTCAGTCCGATGTTGTATTGTTTGGCTTTTTCCGGCTTTAGTTGTGTGTTTCCTACTTCTTCGTAATATAAGTCGTTGAAACTTGCCAGGCGGAAAATGTCTTTATAGAAGAAGCGTACACGGAATTCTTCATTATGAAAAGGTTTGAATGCGGCACTTACATAAGGGGTTAATTTACGGTGATTGCCGGCACTGCCGCCTTTCTTTACATCTTCATTGATAATGGTTGCTAATGCGGATGCGGAGATTGTTAACCAGTCATTCACGTATTTGCCGGCGAATGCCGTTAGCCATGAATAGCGCGTGGGGTGTACAAAGTTGTTTAGATCGGCGTTCATGGTGTTGATGCTTCCGTCGGTGGAAAGAGAGAATGAGAGGTTGCTCAACAGTCTGTATAGTACAGAAGCGGAAAGGTAATATTCTTGCTGGTAGTAGCTGTTTTCTGTTTTCTTTAATGAGTTCTTTGTATCAGGGTCTAGGTAACGTTGATAGCTCCAATTCCACTTGGCAGAGGTTTGGAATACCCATTGTTGGCTGAATTCTTTCTTGTATTGACTTTGTATGAAAGTGTTTTTATCCCACAGGTGTTGGGTAGAATGGTCGTCGTAGAAAGTGGTAGCTTTGGGTAGTCCCCGGGAGGATTGGAAGTAATAGGCTTTCAGCCGCCATTGTTCTTTATCGGAGAAGTTACCGTAAAGTCCGGCTTCAGCACGGAATGTTTGTACATCTGTATTCTTCCGTTTCTCACGTGAGGACAGATCTCCTTCTGCACTTCCATAGCGCAGTGTATATGGATAATGTCCGTCAGAAGACATCCATTCGCCATTGACTGACATGCTCCATGTTTTATTGAATTGTTGTTCCAGCAGGAGGGAGGGATTGACTAATCCCCAGGAACCTGTTTTGAAAGCTCCTGCTATGTTGGTCTTTTTGTCTTTTGTGAACTGTGGGGTAAGTGTCTGGATATTCAAGATGCCTGCTGACGCAAAGAAGCGGGCAGGTTGGAAGATGTTATCGCTTTGTCCGTTGTTTAGAGAAAGTCTGTCTACGTTATCGAGTGAGAAACGCCCGATGTCGATTTGTCCCGTTTGGCAATCGGTTAGGGTGATCCCGTCATAGCCAACAGCGGTATGTTGTGCTCCCAGGCTTCGTATGGATACAGTTTTTAGTCCGCCAATACCTCCGTAGTCTTTTACGGTCACTCCGGCAAAGTGTTTCACTGCGTCGGATACTTGCAAGGCGTGCAGGTTTTTCAGGGCGTCTTTGGAGAATACTTGCAGGGGAGCGGTAGAACGTACTTCGCGAGTCTGATAGATATCTGATACTGTTATTTCAGGAATAGAATATGTATGTGTCGTATCTACCTTTTGCTGTTGTGCAAAAAGTGGTATGGATAAGAATTGGCAGCAGAATACTGCAAAGATCATTTTCTTAAATGTTCTCTCTTTCATTTATTCCTTATTTCAGTCTGTTGCTATTTAAAAGTGTCCGGGCGAAATCCCTTCGACCGGACACGCATAAATAAACTTGGCAGAGTTTATTCGTTTTAACACACTTTCTCTGAATTAGAGTGATGAATGAAATGATAGACGACTTGTCCGGTTCATTAGACTCAACGCTTTTTCCTCGAAAGCAGTGAAACATAATTGCATGGTAGGTCTTCTGACTTATTCCTGTTACAAACGCCTTCCCAGATTATTCTCCAGTGGCAATGAGTGAATTGCTTGTAACATGCATGGAACTTACAGCAGCGGGACTGTTCAGGATTTACACCTGATTCCCTTTTAATTGCTTCCCCCGTAAGGGAGTCGCAAACCAATGCGGGACAAAGATAGGGAGTTTATTTGTTTTTTCCAAGTTGGGGGATATTCTTTTTCTTTCGTCCTGATACGAAAGAGAAAGAACCAACTTGTTTTCTTCGATATTTTCTGTATTTTTGTAAATGAGACTGTCACTTATTACAAAATTTACCAAATTAGCGGATTTTAGAGGCGGGTATTGAGTTGCCCGCCTTTTTTATTTGTTTGACATAAGATTAGCTTTTAAAAAGTATCTTTGTCTATGTCCAACGTTGGACGTATGAAACAGATTTATTGAAACATAATTGGTCGTTTTTTATAGGGGATGCAGCGGTATCCACCTATTTTGTTCCTTACTATACGGTTTTGAACTAATTCATTTCGGTATGGTTTTGAAGCAAATGATACTTTAGCAAACAAGTATTGAAACGGTAGCCCGTGAAATAATATAGAATTTACCTAACGTACAAACGTAGGTTATCTACCGTGTGAATGTCCGTTACCTACCGGGCGAGCATCAACAACCTACCAGACAAAAGTCGGTCATCTGCCGGACGAACAGTTCATGAGGGACACGGGAACAGAAACGGTACCGACGAAGTGATCCGAACCGACAACGGCAGCATCCAAAGCCATCTTCTCTGCCCAGTATTATTGCTGTTGTTTATAACAGAAATAATACTTTTACTTACTCTTCTTTACTCTTCTCTTCTCTACTCTACTGGTTTTCATTGGCTTTTCCCCCTTTACTGGTGGGCGTTTCAGCGCTTTGTACACCCCTCTCCGAACACCCTCATTTTTGTATC
>DXOJ01000193.1 GCA_019412865.1 Bacteroides sp.
GCTCTAACCGACTGAGCTAAGGAAGAATGTTTTTCTCAATTGCGATGCAAAAGTACTAGGTTTTTTTGAAATATGCAATATCTTTGCAAAAAAAATATTAGGAATGGACAAAATAATAGGATTGGGCAACGCCCTGGTAGACGTACTCGCAACCCTGAAGGATGATACTCTTTTGGATGAAATGGGTTTACCCAAAGGAAGCATGCAGCTCATCGATGACGCTAAGTTACAGCAGATTAACACGAAATTTTCACAGATGAAAACCCACTTGGCAACAGGCGGATCGGCAGGAAATGCCATCCTCGGACTGGCTTGTTTGGGTGCCGGAACAGGGTTTATCGGAAAAGTGGGAAATGATAATTATGGAGAATTTTTTCGTGAAAATCTGCGGAAAAATAAGATTGAAGACAAATTATTGACTTCAGATCGACTGCCTTCCGGTGTGGCATCCACTTTTATTTCACCGGATGGAGAGCGCACTTTCGGAACCTATCTGGGAGCAGCGGCTTCTTTGAGAGCAGAGGAACTGACCTTGGATATGTTTAAAGGTTATGCGTACCTATTTATAGAAGGCTATCTTGTTCAGGACCATGAAATGATTCTTCATGCCATTGAACTGGCTAAAGAAGCTGGTTTGCAGATTTGTCTCGATATGGCTAGTTATAACATTGTGGCTAATGATCTGGAATTCTTCACCTTGCTAATCAACAAATATGTCGACATTGTCTTTGCAAACGAAGAGGAAGCGAAAGCCTTTACCGGCAAGGAGCCGGAGGAAGCTTTGAGAGTGATTGCCAAGAAATGTAGTATTGCTATTGTAAAAGTTGGGGCAAACGGTTCTTATATCCGTAAAGGGACAGAAGAAATAAAGGTTTCTGCCATTTCGGTTCAAAAAGTGGTGGATACTACCGGTGCCGGTGACTATTTTGCTTCCGGATTCTTATACGGATTGACTTGCGGATATTCGTTGGATAAATGTGCAAAAATAGGTTCTATTCTCTCGGGAAATGTTATTCAGGTAATCGGAACAACGATACCACAGGAACGTTGGGATGAAATTAAGTTAAATATTAACAGGATTCTGGCGGAATAACAAAGGATTGAGCTACTTTTACGACTCATTTAGATTGAAAGAGGTATGAAAAAATTGCTGAACAGGCAGATAGCTATTGTTGCAGTAGCGGTGATAGCCACAGTTGCTTTCTTTAGTTTCAAGAGTGGAGACGACCGTAATTTCCAGATTGCAAAGAATCTGGATATATTTAATGCGATTGTGAAAGAACTGGATATGTTCTATGTAGATACCATTGATCCGAATAAAACGATTCGGGAAGGAATCGATAATATGCTTTATACGCTGGATCCTTATACGGAATATTTCCCGGAAGAAGATCAGAGTGAACTGGAGCAGATGATTAAAGGATCATTTGGTGGAATGGGTTCTTACATTGCTTATAATACGAAACTAAAGCGTTCGATGATTTCTGAACCTTTCGAGGGAACGCCTGCTGCAAAAGCCGGTCTGAAAGCGGGAGATATCCTGATGGAGATTGACGGACAGGATCTTGCCGGTAAGAATAACGCGGAAGTCAGCCAGATGTTACGCGGACAGGCAGGTACCAGCTTTAAGCTAAAGATTGAGCGCCCGAATGAGAAAGGTGGACGTACACCGATGGAATTCACGATTGTACGTGAGTCTATTCAGAATCCGGCGATTCCTTATACTGCCGTATTGGATAATAAGGTGGGTTACATCAGCCTTAGCACTTTCTCCGGCAACCCTTCCAAAGAGTTTAAGAAAGCATTTCTGGATTTGAAGAAACAGGGCGCTACTTCGTTGGTGATAGACCTTCGTAGTAATGGCGGCGGATTGCTGGATGAAGCAGTAGAAATTGCGAATTATTTCTTACCGCGTGGAAAGGTGATTGTGACGACAAAAGGAAAAATCAAACAGGCTAGTAACACTTATAAGACATTGCGCGAACCGTTGGATTTGGATATTCCGATTGCAGTATTGGTAAATAGTGGAACCGCTTCTGCTTCCGAAATTTTATCAGGTTCTCTGCAGGATCTCGACCGTGCCGTTATCGTTGGTAACCGTACCTTCGGAAAAGGATTGGTACAGGTTCCCCGCTCTTTGCCTTATGGCGGAACGATGAAAGTGACTACCTCTAAATATTATATTCCAAGTGGACGTTGTGTACAGGCTATTGATTACAAGCATCGTAATGAAGATGGAAGTGTAGGAACCATTCCTGATAGTTTGACTAAGGTATTCCATACGGCTGCCGGACGTGAAGTACGCGACGGAGGTGGTGTAATGCCGGATATTGTTATCAAACAGGAGAAATTACCGAATATCCTCTTCTATCTGGTACGCGATAATCTGATTTTCGATTATGCAACACAGTATTGTTTGAAACATCCTACCATCGTTCCTCCGGAGAAGTTTGAGGTGACAGATGCCGATTATAATGATTTTAAAGCGTTGGTGAAGAAAGCCGACTTCAAATATGACCAGCAAAGCGAGAAAATTCTGAAAACGTTGAAAGAAGCTGCCGAGTTTGAAGGGTATATGGATGATGCTTCAGAGGAGTTCAAAGCACTTGAAAAGAAGTTGAACCATGATCTTGACCGCGACTTGGATTATTTCTCATCTGATATAAAGAAGATGATTGCTACTGAAATTATCAAGCGTTACTATTACCAACGTGGTAATATCATCCAGCAGTTGAAGGATGATGACGGTTTGAAGGAAGCAATGAAAATTCTGAATGATCCGGTGAAATATAAAGAAATGCTTAGTGCTCCGGCTGCTAAGGAATAAATGAATATATTTCGAACATAGATATATGCGGAAAACGCGGCTTTGTTACCAACAAGCCGCGTTTTCTGTATATCCATATTTAATTGTAAAAGTCCTGTAAGGTCATGCCCGAACACTGATATTTGTATCCTTAATCGATTTTTATTGGCGAATCAAAGGCAGGGTGAAATAAAATCTGCTTCCCTGTCCTTCCTGGGAGCGCAACCAGATACGTCCACCCATCTTCTCTACCAACATTCTGCAAAGAGTTAATCCCAATCCTGTTCCCTGAACAAAATCGTCGACCTTTCCAAAGCGTCGGAAAATTGTGGCAATTCTTGCTGCCGGAATGCCGATACCGCTATCTTTAACGTAGAACTCTACAAAATCCTCTTTTTCCCGATATCCGAAATGAATTTCTCCTTTCGGAGTAAACTTCGTAGCGTTACTAAGCAAGTTACTTATAATTTGTATGATGCGATTCCAGTCTCCCGAAGTATACATGTCCGCATCTACGTCGTCCAAAATAAGTTTGACACCGTTTTGCGTCTTATGGCAGAATTGTTGTTCCAGCTGCAGGCAGATATCTATTAATTTGATCGGGCGGATATTGAATTTTAGAGAATCAGCTTCAAGCGATGCCAGATCCAGAATATCATTGAATAGATTCAGCAGCATTTCCGAATTTCGTTCGATGATTTCCGAATATTGATTCTTCTCTTCTGCAGATGTTGCATAAGTGATTAGTTTGGAGAATCCTACAATGGCATTGAGCGGGGTACGTATTTCATGGCTCATGTTTGTCAGAAAAGCAGATTTCAACCGGTCCGACTCTTCCGCTTTGATTCTGGCGGCCTTTAGTTCTTTCTGTTGTTGGGCATTCGTCTGTTCCGCCTCCCACTGTTGGGATATATCACGGCACATACACAACAGATACTCTTTATCCAAAGGAAAGATACGGTTTTCGTAGTGATGTAAAACACCATCCAGCATAAGATCGTGTCTGGCTGTTGAACTTTCTCCTGTGAGAATCACCTTATCCATATTCTTGCGGACACTTTCATAAGCCTCTTTGGGCAGAATGTCTTTTACGTTAGTGGTAGTGATATTGTTGGGGCTGATACCTTCTACGTGATTAGTTGCCGGAGAAGAAGCAAGCTCTATGATATTGGCGTCATGGTCGAAGACGGTGAGCATGTCAGGAAGAGCATCCAGTATCCGGGTACTATATTTATCACGAAAACGTTCTTTGGAAGGAGAGGAAGAATCAGAAGAATGAGAGGAAAGAAAATCTATTTTCTCCTCTAATTGTTCGATTATTTCTAAAAGATCTTCCTTTGTTTTGTTTTCGTAATTTCTCATAGAAGATTCGTTATTATTC
>DXOJ01000194.1:0-4255 GCA_019412865.1 Bacteroides sp.
GTCGTAACCGCATTAATATCGGTCACCTTATATGCTGCACGCACAAATTCAGAGCGTCTTTCTTTATTACAACCTTTACTTGAATACAATCATCCATTCAGTCCGGACGCCCCTGTCGACAGCATCATTGCCTGGGAAAAACTTTTAGAACCGGAATTACAAAAGGAACAACAATACCCACTCCTATTCCAGATAAATCTGCTGACCGTTCAAGCCTTAATCACAGAAGGCAACATCAGTCTCGCCATCAACCAGGCCAATCAGATGTACCAGAAAGCCAGAGAAATGGACTATCCTTTGGGAACAGCACTCGCATTACACGCCATTGGAAATACTTATTTAAGTTCGTCAACACCACAAGTTGCCATCGAATCGTATAAGGAAGCATTAGAAATCATTCAGAAACTCCCTCATGCCAACCAATATATCAAAACGATCTTGTCTCAATTTATCCTGACGAAGCTCAACTATCACCAAATGACAGATATAGAAGACAATATCCGGGAACTCGAATCTGTTATTGACAAGGATACGAATCCCCAAGACGATTTTCACCTTGTTTACTGTCAGGCATTCTATTGCATCCAGACGCATCATCTTCCGGAAGCATTAAACCATATACGACAAACCGAACAAATCAACCGGCAACATCAGTACCCATATTTTCATTTAATGATTAAATACCTGTATTCACGCTACTACACTGAATCCAAAGAATACACTCAGGCACTAACCACACTTGACGAATTACTTTCGCATACCAAAGCAGCCAACTCATATAAATCCCTGCAAGTGCTGAAAGATCGTGCACACATACTTACACTAATGGGAAACAACAAGGAAGCATGTGAAATTTATGAAATATTCAATACGTGCAAAGACTCTTTGGACGCAATGAATTATATTCGCCAAATCAATGAATTACACACCCTCTACCAAATAGATAAAAACGAACTGGACAACTTAAACAGACAGAAGACAATCCTCTACTGGAGCTGGTTCACCATCCTATTCATAGTCATACTGATTGTATTCTTCATCCTTTTGGTCAGACGAGGAAATAAAAAACTGCGCCAATCGCAGCAGGAACTGGAAAAAGTGAAAAAGCAAGAAGAAAATTCCATCCGGACAAAGAGCCTTTTCCTTTCCAACATGAGCCATGAAATTCGCACGCCGCTCAATGCGTTGTCCGGCTTCTCTTCCATCCTGACGGAAGAATCCATCGACAACGAGACCCGGAAACAGTGTAGCGATATTATTCAGCAAAATTCAGAACTGTTACTCAAGCTGATTAACGACGTAATCGACTTGTCCAGTCTCGAAGTGGGCAAGATGAAATTCAAATATGAGCGATGTGATGCAGTAACAATATGCAGAAACGTTATCGACATGGTTGAGAAAATAAAACAAACGAATGCAAACGTCCGTTTTTCAACCTCTCTCCATTCATTAGAATTGACGACAGACAATGCAAGGTTGCAACAATTATTAATCAACCTTCTCATCAATGCAACCAAATTTACTCCACAAGGTTCCATCACCATGGAACTGGAAAAACAGACAGAAGACACAGCACTGTTTTCTGTGACCGACACCGGCTGCGGTATCTCTCCGGAGAATCAGAATAAAATATTCAACCGTTTTGAGAAACTGAATGAAAATGCTCAAGGCACAGGACTCGGTCTGTCTATCTGCCAACTCATTATCGAGCAGTTGGGCGGCAAAATATGGATTGACTCCAATTATAAGGAAGGAGCCCGTTTCCTGTTCACACACCCTATTTGCCATGAGCAACCAGGAAAGGAGGAAGCCGAATGAAACAAGTCCTACTCCTGTTCCTTCTATTATGCTGCACCCTCACCGGAAAAGCCAGCACCGAGATTGTTTTGGAATCCGATAGCCTGATAAAGGTGTTGCAAACATTACCGTACGATACGACACGGCTGAATGTTCTCAATCAAATCATCAGAATAGAACAAAACAACCAGCAATGTATCCAATATTCAGATGCATTAATGAAAGAAGCATTGCAACTGGAAAATGACAAATATGCCGGTCTGGCTGCTTACTACCATATCTTATACTATTACAATCGTAATAATCAAGACAGTGTAGCGAAATGGCTCACCATAATGGAGCCTCATGCCCGGAAATCAGATTTATGGAACTACTTCTTTGATGCCAAACGTTTTCAGATAGACCTGTACACATTCAACGAACAATACGAACTTGCTATCAACGAATCTCAAAAGATGCAACAGCAAGCCTCCCAAATGAATAGTAACCGGGGTAGTATGGCTGCCTATCAATGCTTGAGTAATGCATATATCGGCAGCCAGCGCTGGGATAAAGGAATAGAAGCACTGGAGGCTGCCTACCAGCTACTCACTCCGACAGAAAATCCGGTGGTCCGTATCTCGGTATTGTCACAGTTAGTATCCGTTGTCAAAGAAAAGAAGGATAATAAAAAACTACTCAAATATTTGCAGGAACTGGAAAACACTCTTCATAACCACATCAGTGCAAACCCATCCTTAAAAGCGGGATTTGCCGATGTATACCTGTTCAATGAACTGTTCTACAGCTATTATTACCTGAATACCCATCAGCCGCAACAAGCCTATGAACATCTCGTAAAATCTAAAGAATATCTGGACGAGAATACTTATTTCATGTATAAAGTACTCTATTTCGACACATTTGCCAAATATTACCAGGCAATTGGAGCCTACCAACAGGCATCGGATTATATCGACACGACACTGACGATGTTGAAGAAAGACTTCATAAGCGACTATGCCGAACAACTACTCGAAAAGGCCAGAATATGGAAACAGGCAGGGCAAAGCGGAAAAGCCATCCCTCTGTATGAACAGGCACTCGCCATCAAAGACTCGACAGCCACTGTACTCTCAAACAATCAGATGGCACAGATACAAAGCAAATACAATATCGAAAAAACAGAACTGGAGCAAAAAAGGGAAAACAACCGGATCCAGCTCACCTATCTGATTTTTATATTTGTCATCCTGATTCTGCTTTTTATCTTTATGGCGCGACTCTTTATGGTACGGAAAGCACTCAAATACGCGGAAAACGAAATCCGGAAAACAACAGAAAACGTGCGGAAGACCAATGAAATAAAAAATCGCTTCCTGTCCAACATGAGCTATAACATCCGTACCCCACTCAACAATGTGGTCGGTTTCTCACAACTCATAGCCAGCGAACCCAACATAGACAAGGAAATAAGGCAAGAATACTCAAACATCATCCACAAAAGTTCGGAGAAGTTAATGAGACTTGTCAATGACGTTCTCGACTTATCCCGTTTGGAAGCTCAAATGATGAAGTTCCAGTTGCAAGACTATGATGCCACTACCCTATGCAAGGAAGCATGTAGCATGGCGCAGATGAGGAACGAAGAAACAGGTATCCAGATTGAATTTTCCAGTGAAACGGACGCCCAAATCCATACCGATATAATGCGACTGACGCAGGCCTTGATTAGCGCACTGGTGTACCCGCAAGAACACCGGCAAGCACGAATCATCCGGTTCACATTAAGCCAGAATGAAGACATGCTCCGTTTCCGGATCACTAATTCACCTTTGGCAGACCATGCATTCGTATCACAGGAAACCATCATCCGGCATGATATCAACCTGTTGTTACTAAAACATTTCGGAGGAAACTATCTCGTCAATGATAAAACTCCCGAAGGTCCGGAAATTGTTTTCATCTACCCCACCGTTTCCGAATCGAAATAAAGCACTATCTTTGCAAAGTGTAAACTTAAACACTTAATTATGTACACCAACAAACAGATTTGGAGTGTCAGTTATCCGATACTACTAAGCTTGCTGGCACAAAATGTCATCAATGTCACCGACACAGCATTCCTCGGACACGTGAGTGAGGTAGCCCTTGGAGCATCAGCTATGGGCGGGTTATTTTATATATGCGTATTCACCATCGCATTCGGATTCAGTACCGGTTCGCAGATAGTCATCGCACGACGCAACGGCGAAGGGCGCTATTCGGATGTCGGTCCCGTCATGATTCAAGGAGTCATGTTCCTGTTCGTGATGGCACTGCTGCTATTCGGATTCACCAAAGCATTCGGCGGAAACATCATGCGTTTGCTGGTTTCTTCAGAATCCATCTACGAAGGAACGATGGAATTTCTGGACTGGCGTATTTACGGATTCTTTTTCTCGTTCATCAATGTCATGTTCCGTGCATTGTATATCGG
>DXOJ01000194.1:4265-5148 GCA_019412865.1 Bacteroides sp.
ATATCGGCATTACACGTACTAAAGTACTAACCGTCAATGCCATCGTCATGGCATTAACCAATGTCGTACTGGATTACGCATTAATTTTCGGAAAGTTCGGTTTGCCGGAAATGGGCATCAAGGGAGCAGCTATCGCCTCCGTACTGGCAGAAGCTTCCTCCATTCTCTTTTTCGTCATTTACACATACCTCACCGTCGATTTGAAGAAATACGGCCTGAACCGCCTGCGCACATTCGACCCGGCATTACTGATGCGAATACTTAGTATCTCCTGTTTCACCATGCTGCAATATTTCCTGTCAATGGCTACCTGGTTCGTATTCTTTGTAGCCGTAGAACGGTTGGGACAACGGGAACTGGCGATTGCCAATATCGTCCGGAGTATCTACGTCGTACTGCTAATTCCGGTCAATGCACTGGCTACAACCACCAACAGCCTTGTCAGCAACGCCATTGGTGCAGGAGGTATCCAGCACGTGATGCCGCTCATCAATAAAATTGCCCGGTTCTCCTTTTTCATCATGCTGGGACTAGTAGCGGTGTCAGCACTATTTCCGCAGTTCCTACTCTCCATCTACACCAGTGAGGCGGCACTCATTACAGAATCCGTACCCTCGGTATACGTTATTTGCTTCGCCATGCTTATCGCATCCGTAGCCAACGTGGTGTTCAACGGCATCTCCGGAACAGGAAATACACAAGCAGCCCTGTTGCTCGAAACAATTACAATCATCATCTACGGATCTTACATTGTTTTCATCGGAATGTGGCTGAAAGCACCAATCGAAATCTGCTTTACAATTGAGATTGTGTATTATAGCTTACTGTTGATAACAAGTTATATTTATCTCAAAAAAGCAAAATGGCAGAATAAAAAGATATA
>DXOJ01000195.1 GCA_019412865.1 Bacteroides sp.
ATTCAGGATTCTGCGTCATATTCACGTTACGTTTCAGCTCGTAAGTCGGGAAAGGCCACAAATACATTTTCTGTTCAAACACTTTGTGTACCGAGGTGATGATAGTCTGTTTATAAAAATCAGCAATACGCGTTTCATCATCACTGATATTAATGTTACACCCCTGCAATAACTGGTTTTCTTCTGTCATAGCATCTTTCCAACGGCGTAAATCAAAGTAGCGCATACTATTCTCACCCAATAACTCTATCTGGCGTTCTCTTTTCAATTTCACACGGAAATCGTTCGGGTTATTATAAGTCTCCTCTGAATAGTCAGGTACTCCGGCACGCATACGGATACGTTTGATAGCATAACGCATTTCATCTACACTGCGCTGAATCTCTACATCAGCTCCGGTATAGGTAGTCAGATGGTAAACTTGTCCCGAAGTCAACTCATTCAACGCTTCGGCATAAATCAGAAGAATTTCACCATAACGAATGGTCATCTCTGTTTTATCAACCAGATATCCGCCTTCAGTCCGTGAGTCTTCCGAATTATAAAACTTCTTTAAAGTAACTCCTGTCAGTGGACATTCTTCCTTAAATCCCTGTTTGCCATCGTTCAGACCACGATAATAGAATATCTGTTGATCGCGGAATTCAGATTCAGAAGCACTGGAAGCTTCCCAAACCGAACCATTATAAGCGATGGACGCATAGAAGCGTGGTTCACGATTATTGTACATCAAATTCACCTTAGCCGGCAGGAAAGGATTCGCCACAGCATACGCCTGTGTAGTGAAACCTTGGGTTACGTAATCACCGGTAGCTTCCGCCTCTGTGATAGAACGTCCGTCGTTCATCGCATACGCATCGACCTGCTTCTGAGTAACAGCCAACCGATTGTTTCCTTTTAAAGTCTTTGGCGTAGATTGGTAAGCCCAGTCATTGATATGTCCTGTTCCAATTCTTGTCCGGGTAAATATAAGTTCCGGATTTTTCGATCCCAGAATCGTACCGTCAAAGTTGGACTTATAAGAAAGTAACGGGTCTACGTCCGCCCAACCTTCCGGATAGTTCTTATCCGAATAAAGTGCATTATGAGGAGGACGTTGTGAAGGCAGAACGGTCGCTTTCGGCGCTACAACATACAGTTCATACAGACCGGAAGCCTTAGCCAATTCAATCACATCCTTAGCAGCTGCCGCCGCTTTCGCCCACTTTGTTTCATCATAGGTCTGAGACACTAATTGATTACCATAGCAGTCTTTCACATTAAAGAAATCCGTATTTCCGTTGAAAAGCGGGCTGGCCGCATAAAGCAACACACGTGAACGAAGTCCTAATGCAGCTCCGCGAGTCGGACGTCCAAGATTGTTGACCGTTCTTTTAGTCGGTAGTGAACGGGCTGATTCAGCCAATTCCTGATCTATAAAATCAACCAGATTATCAAAATGCTCTCGTGGCAAGGAAAGTTCTTCATAAGAAAGATTCACATCCAGTCCTTCCAAAGGAATCAAAGGTACGGGACCATAGACGCGTATTAAAGCCCAGTAACAATAAGCACGCAAGAAACGTGCCTGTCCTTTCATATCGGCTATTTCATCCATCGTCAGTTCCGGACAGCGATCTACATTTACGATGAAAGTGGAAGCCTTTCGAATTCCCTCATAATATTTCCATAAACGTGATTCTCCCTTCCGCGCTTCTGCCTCGTCTCCAAGCTGATTATCAGCACTATAGTTTCCTTCCACATAATCCTTCATATCCGGATGGTAAAGGTCATCACTAGCCCAGCGAAATGGCTCTCTATATTCACCAATATAATCCATTACACTGTATGCACTCGACAACCATCCTTCCACATACACACGTTTGGAGAAAGCGGAGTCCAAAGATACCTGATCATAAAAGTATTTGTCCACATTGATATAATCGGTACATGACGAGAAGGACAATGTACCTATAGCCAGCAATATGGTATAAAGTATTCTTTTCATAATTCGTAGTTTTTGATTTAAAAGCTAAATTGAAGATAACAGGAGAAAGTTTTATTAATCGGATAGCTACTTCCCGATTCATTTGTACCTTCCGGATCCCACCAGTCAAACGGTGCCCAAGTAAACAAGTTCTGTCCGATAAATCCAAGACGCAGATTACTCACAAGGAACTTGCGTGTCCATACCTGAGGAAAGTCATAAGAAAGTTCCACATTTCTTAAGCGCAGATATTTTCTGTCCTTCAACCAGAATGTAGATGCCCGGTTGTTCATATTGTTGTTTCCATAAGTCAGGCGAGGCCAGTCGGCATTCGGATTTTCCGTAGCTTCCGTGCCCGAAATTTCCTTTGGAATCCAACGATTACCATCTACCATTACTTGCAGAATATTACCCGTACGACCGTCATGGAAAGCATGAGGTCCACTGCCGCCTACGAAAAAGTCACATTTACCGGTTCCTTGAAGAAGCATACTAAAGTTCCAGTTCTTCCAACTGGCGCTCAAGCCGATACCATACTGAAGTCCCGGCTGCTGACGATATCCCAAAGGTACCTCATCATCCGTTGTGATGACTCCGTCACCATTCACATCTTTATATTTAATATCTCCCGGAAGTATTGTTTTGTTAGCCAAAGATGCCTGAGAAGGACTTCTGTCAATGTCTTCCTGATCTTTAAACAAACCCAGGGCGATAAAACCACGGCTCTGATTCAATTGGAAACCTTTATTCATCTTGTACCATAATTCATTGGCGGCCTCATCCATATCCAAAATATCAGTTTTCTGATAAGTAAAATTACCACGTAGTTGCAGGCTCACCTGTCCAATCTGCTGGGTGAAAGCGATATTTCCATCCCATCCGACTGATTTCATCTTACCTACATTGGCCATAGGCGTTTGGTCGGCAAGACCGGTTGTCAGCGGCATTTGATTGCGTTGCATAAAGATATCATCCCGTTTATCAACAAAGTAATCTACTGTTCCGGTGACT
Organism: Bacteroides sp.; assembly: GCA_019412865.1. Classification (GTDB taxonomy): domain Bacteria; phylum Bacteroidota; class Bacteroidia; order Bacteroidales; family Bacteroidaceae; genus Bacteroides. The sequence continues at coordinate 2,975 of DXOJ01000195.1, forward strand.
TTCCCATTAAAGATACTGAAATCCACACCGATATCATACTTCTTGGCAACCTCCCAGGTCAAATTCGATGTTCCCAGTGTTTTAATACGATAACCTTGTACTTTGTTAGTACCAAATTCACCAAAAGTATACGATCCTCCATCATCCGTACTTACCAAAGATATATAAGGGAAGCGGCGTGTCTTATCATCGGTCAAGCTAGTTCTCAACTGGTCATTACCCACCTCACCATAAGAAGCTCTAATCTTAAACAGATCCAACCACGGCATCGCTTTCTTCACAAACGATTCTTCCGAAACTACCCATCCGGCAGATACGGCCGGGAAAAAGCCAAATTGCTTTCCATGTTCAAAATTCTCGGAACCTGTATAACCCCAGTTAAATTCTGCCATATACTTATCTTGGAAAGCATAAGTAAAACGTCCCGAATAAGCCAAGTTACGATGAGGAATAGATCCCATCAAATCACTCTCATCAAAATTGACGTCAGTAGTCTCTTGCTGATAGACCATAGCAAACACTCCAACGCGATGTTTCTGAGCGAACAATCGGCTATAATCCAAAGAAGCTTGCAAATAATAACGTTTATCACCTTCCACTATTTTCTTCTGAGACATTGCAGCAGCATTCTGTACTCTCTTCAACACCAGATTACCGTTTGCGTCACGAGAATATTCCGCAGACCACAACTCTTGCGCTTTAGAACGGCGGATAGTATTCTTATTATAGGTATCAAAAGCAAAGACTCCGGAAAATTTCAAGCCTTTCGTTATAAACGACAAGTCCTGATCCAAAGCAACGCTACTTTCTACTTTGCTTTCCCAAATAGTGCGATATCCGGTTTGAGTCATCTGATACTCAGGCGTAGTCATGCCATTAACAACCGGCCATTGACCTGTAGACCATTTACGCGGAGAAGACAGCGGAGTATAGTAAGCAAAGGATTTCCAAATATCATCCGCATCGCTCTGTGGAGAATTGCGGTTAACCAACCATCCGCCTACACTCACTTTCAATATCGTTGAACGGGTTAAGTTCATATCTACATTCGCACGATAGTTCCAACGTTCATACGTCGTATTTGTATTGTATTTATTTTCAGAACTGGAAGTACGGTAACGTCCGTCTTCACTGGTATACTGTCCCGATACGAAATAACGTACATTATCGCTACCACCGGAGAAATTAATATTGGCATAATAGCTGGGAGCTCCACTTTTCAGCATCAAGTCTCTCCAGTCTACATTCGGATAAAGATCAGAGTCCAGTCCATACCGGATAATATTCATCTCTTCACTTGTATACAGAGGGCTTTCATAACGTCCCTCCAAAGCCTCATTAGCCAAACTCGCCCAATCATAAGCATTTGCATATTCAGGAACCTTCACCGGAGTATTCCAGCTGAAACCGGTTTTCACATTAATCTTCACTTTCCCTTTTTCACCACGTTTGGTAGTAATCAGGACAACACCATTTGCACCACGTTGTCCGTAAATGGCAGTTGCCGACGCATCCTTCAACACGGAGAATGATTCAATATCTTCTACCGGAATCTCATTAAAGCTACGTTCTACCCCATCCACCAGTATTAAAGCTCCTGACTTGGCACCAAATGTACTCATACCACGGATCCAGAACTCTGACATATTTTCACCCGGTTCACCGCTGGTTTGCATCGCTATGATACCCGGTACAACACCTGCCAATGCATTCGAAAGATTAGCTCCCGGAGCATTCAACTGTTTGATATCAACATTGGTAATGGCACCGGTCAAGGTCTTTTTCTTCTGGATACCACTGGCAGTAATCACCACCTCATCAATCTTACGGTTATCTTCTACAATTTTCACTTTCAGATTATTCCGGTCTTTGATCGATAACACAGGAATTTCAACTGTCTGATAACCAATAAAAGTCACTTGAAGTACATCATAAGCTCCCACCTTTATGGTAAACTCTCCATCTAAGTTGGTAATTGTACCGACGCCCGGCTGATTTTTAGCAACAATCGACGCACCGGCAACAGGACCAAGATTATCTTCCACTACCCCCTTGATTACAAATTCCTGCTTGTTCTCCTGTGCCCATGCACTATCAGGCACGAGCAGCATTACCGTCAAGAGTAATACGATATATTTTTGAATATTATTCATGGATAATTCTTTTTATAGATTATTTATTCTACTGTCACACGACGAATAACATGGTTATCGCGGTCAGCCACATAGACCGAGTTGTCCGGATAAACCGTCACACATTCGGGCTGATTGAATTTTGCTTCTTCGGGCAAACCGTCACCAAATCCACTCTGCTCGGGTTGGCCGGCGTACAGAGAAGCGGAACCTGCCGGTGTGATTTTACGAATAATGTGGTTATTACGTTCGGGAACAAACATATTTCCGTCTTCATCAAATGCCATCTGCTCCGGCTTATTCAGACGGACAGTCGCACCTGTACCATTGATATAGCCACTTTCATCCCATGCGCCGACAAAAAGAACCGGATTCCCAAAAGTGTGTGTAGCAGCATCATAAGGAACCTGATAGATACAATGGCGGTTACATACCGCTACATAAAGGATCGTACCTTCGGTATTGAAAGTCATACGGGTTTCAATTTCCGTTGCATTGTTAATTCGGAAGAGAGGGGTAAAGTCTTCGTAGCTCGGTCCGTCAAAACGATACACATAGCCAGTACCTTTATTACAGAAGAACACTTCCCCTGTTTTGGGATGTACTGCCAGTCCTGTAGTGCCGACTTTCTTCGCTCTGCAAAGTCCTCTTACATCCACGAATCCACCTTCGCGCGTTACATAAATAATATTGAAGTCAGTCTTGGTATTACTCTCATCCGTATAGGAATACTGAGAGATATAAAGAGTGTCCTGAGCCGGACTGAATGCCAGACAGGTAGGTGACTGAAACGGACCGCTGGAGCACTGCACCAAAGTTTCCACTTCACCATTACGTGCACGGCGCAAAGCACCATTCTGTGTCTGACCACGTCCTTCATCTATAAAGAATACCGAACCGTCTTTATCAGTCAGCAAGAACCAGGTTCTTTGCAGCTTGGAAGCAGCATAGCTGCCGTCCTCACGACCCTTCATACCATGTTGTCCCACCATCGTCGTCACATTACGCTTAAACTGATAACGGAATTTTGTCTCGGAAGCATACTCTTCTATATTTTCGTCTTTACCTATAAACAGACGAACATAACCTGTATCTGCACGTGCGGGAACGATGGCATAGATTACCTCATCGTCCATTCCTACAATAGCTGCTTCCTTGTTATTTACAGTGACCTTCACATAACTTGGATCGGAACCGAAATTTTTTCCACGGATGATTAACTGTGTTCCGATACCACCACTGTCGGGAGAGAAACTTTCGAAAACAGAGTGTTTACTCAAATCGGGAGGTAAGGCTTGATTTTGGCGTATCGGAGCCAAGTCATTGTTGCAACCCCAAAAGGCAGACATCCCTATTAATAAGGTAAGTCCGATTTCAAGCTTACGCTTCATAAATAAATTAGG
>DXOJ01000196.1 GCA_019412865.1 Bacteroides sp.
TTCAGTGATTTATTTATCGTTTCAATCTTTCCGGAAGCAGGATGAATGTACTTTAATACATACTTTCCGGACGATAATTGAACAGGAATTTCTGTTTCGGACTTGGAATAAATGATACTTCCAATATCAGATTTTACCATTTTCTTGTACTCATCCGTATTTGTTTCTTCCACTTCCATGGCTGCTGCATCCTTCAGGAACGCTTTATCTGTGCACGGAATTACAGGACATGAACCTCCTGCCATAAACACAGCCCATCCCATAGCCGGATAATTCTGTGCGTAGAATGTCACTGCCTTTTGAGGAAATTTCTGACGATACTCATTGACAGCTTTATATGCTTCTGTGAAAGTCACCTTTCCTACTTTCATCTTACGCATGTGCTGACGTGGCGCCATATTCTTTCCACCTTCCGGCGCAAAGATTCCATCCGTCTTATAATGCCAATACCGGATATCAATAATATCTACTACGGCAGCGCGTTTAGGATCTGCAAGGATTGCATCCTGTACGTCTTTCGTTGTACTCAATGCCACTTTCGCTTTCTTTCCGGTTTCAGTTTCCCATTCGGCTATCACGTCCAACCAAAATTGTACGAAATGCAACGGACCTGTAAATTCGGCACTTGTCAACTGAATAACATTCGAATTGTCCGCGAAGTTATTCAGGCACTGACGGATATATTGTCTGTGCAGTTCACGACGGACAGGATGAGTAATGTCATAGAACATATCCGCCACAAAGATTCGTTTGTCTCCGGCAAATGGGGCAGGTTCAGGAAATCCGGTCTGATTGATGTTATTACTGCTTCTCCATGGAGAATCTACCCAATGCGCACCGGCTTCCAAAATATTATGCTGGAAATAGTTTTCATGGAACAACAGCAGTCCGTCCTTATTTCCTTTTTCCGCAAATTCTTTTAAGCGGCTCCAGTACCATGCATTAGGGCGTTTCAAATCATATTTGCTCAATCCTTCCCATGCTGTTCCCTGACCGCTACGACCAAATGGCTGTTCATAGAAAGGTCCCCATACATCACCATCGCGACGGCGAATCCGTTCGTGGTCATCCCGGCGACGGTCATACCAAAGACCGTAATTTTGATCGAAAACAAGAATGTTTTTCTGTTTCATAAAGTCAACTACAGAATCAATGCGGTCGGTTAATCCCAATCCCTCGCGTCCCGGCACAAAGCGGGTGATAGCCGGACTTGCCTTTTTCAGATAATTGGTTTTGAGCTTTCCGTTCCACCAAGGGGTGGTATGACTGCCTCCCACCAATAGAGCACCGTTCATCTGAATACGTCCATTAGTTACAGTTACTTCCGGTTGGGTTAATAATTTAGCAGCAGCAGAAGAAGAAGAAGAAGTATTTGCAAGCGCAGCGCTCTTTTTCTCTTTAATATCATCGATTGATTTTACTCCGGCTGATGCCACCGAAGGAGCAAACTTATTATCACCTATCCAATGTTCCAACGTCAACCGTGGTTTATATGCTTCTTTAGCGAGTTCCATAGCTACTTCCACTGTGGGACTACTGGTTGCACTTGTATTTCTGGGCAGAATACGTGCACGCTCTGCACATTCTTTATTCAACCGTTCTTCCAATTGAGCATAAAAAATACTGCGAGGTTGTACATGATTGTTGGATTGTGCCCATTCACCGTCACCGGAGAATTGTGCCCAACAACCGTATGCACGGTTCATCGCATCTTTTGCTGGGGCATAACATTCGATTTCCGCTGCGGTACATTGCCAAAACAAGCTGTTTGCCGTATTCCAACCGGCTCCGTTTTTATCTTGTCCCAAATTCTTGAAAGTCAGGTTATGACCGTCGATATTTACTATGTCAAACAACAGTCCGCACGCCCAGGCATCAATAGAGCCACTGAATCCCAAAGATTCGTACGAATCACATTGTACAAAAGCATTGGGACCGGCTGCACAATATCCGGCAGCAAAGTCATGAATACCCTGTTCCGAATAGCAGCGTTGAAATAAAGTTTGTTGTCCCAGCGTATGGAAAGTGCAACGACGCATCCCTCCGATTTCTGAAACGGGTTCTTTCGAGATACAGTCTTCAACGGTAATTTTGGAACCTGTACGCTGAACAATTACAGCACTTCCTGCAAAATGCTTGAAATTAACCAGTCTCACCCAACAGTTTTCCGCATCTTCAATGGAAATACCTGTCCAGCAATGATCCTCGTCTTTAGGATAACGTTTGTCGTAATCAGAAATCAGTGTCATATTTTCTACGCCACAATCGTGAATACGTCCGTTCCATTGATAAGTCAACAGGGAAGAAGTTCCATAGTTAGCATCCAAAGCTACGGTCAGCGGAGCATCCAGTGTTACCTGGTTGCCATTTACTTCGCAGACTGTTCTGTCCCAAGTCAGATCCATGTCACCTTCTTTCCATCCCAAAGCACTGATACCTCCTCCAAAAATATCACAACCCAAAGAGGCAATCCATTCTTTGCCGGAAGGACGGGTAACCATGACGCGGTCTCCTTTTTTCAGAGAAACACCCGAAGCGACTTCCAATGTTCTCGCGTTTACCGGAACATAGTGGGAAAGCACCTTCAATGTGTCTTGCACATTCAGGTCGTCCACTCCTTCCATGTAGATAAGCGCACCTCTGTCTACGCCCTTTTTCAGCAGTATTGTTTTTTCTTTATCCGTACCCCGCAATACAATTCCGGATGTGGAGATACGAATACTGCCGGACAGGGAAAATTCTCCCTGATCGAGTAATACGGCTCCCCGAAAACCGGAAGCGTCAGGAGTCAGCGAAGCTACATAATCAATGGTACGTTGAATACGTGCAGTATTATCTCCGGCTTTCCAGGGTACAAACACCACATTACGAACAGAAGGAATATCCTGTTCGGAGGATTTATATCCGCATGTAGAGAAATCGAGAATCCGGTTTCCCCGATCATCATTCAGGTAAGTGATCTGGTCATTCTTAACCTGTAAAGCAAAGGTTTGCGCATAACTTTGCACAAACCCAATGCTCAATAATCCTAAAAGGATCGTTCTTACTTGTATATTCATTACAATAAACTTTAATCTCTTTTCATCCGGTTACAACAGACTTCTCCGTTTAGACAATGTATCGTAATTGTTCTTCAAGTCTGTCCAGTCCACTTTCTTTCTGGTGTCTATACCATTGATGTATTTTTCAATATTGGTATATCCGTCACCGTTGCAGTCCATGTTTGCGTCAGCCGGGTCGTTCGGATTCAATCCGTTGGCAACTTCCCAAGCATCCGGCATACCGTCGCCGTCCGAGTCTACTACTGCTTCTCCTTTATATTCGGGAAGTCCGCCTACCTGACGAATATCTGTGATGATACCTTGCTTGTAAGAATCAGCCGGTAACCGTCTCTTCACGTAAGGAGAGACAAACTCCGGTGCATCTTTCACATAAATGGCTTTTCCTGTTTGCACGGTCTTTATAACACGTGCATCTACTGCGTCACGTTTTGGAAAATTAGCTCCTACATTATCTAATACAAAGGTATAAGCTTTTTTGGTATCCATTACAGTTACCGGTGGCATTTTGAAAGCCTCGTCCGATTTAATTAGCGGCAAGAACTTTGTAGCGTCCACCTCTTCTTTAAGTTGTACGCCTCCGTCCCAGTTATCTTTTGTAACTTTGGCATTGCCATGGATAATATTTCCGTTTACGTATGCTTTTCCGAATGAAAGCGGTCTGTTTTTGTCACGTCCCGCTTCCGGTTTGAGAATACGATAAGAGATCGGTTTACCTATCGGGGTGATCGGACCGGGCTTGAAGTAGTTGTTTATCATATTGTAGAAACTGTTGTGATCGCCTCCGTCTACGGAACGGTTCCACCAGTTGAAAACAACATTATTGACGAAGTTAAAGTCGCCGTCCATACCTACCGAACTATTCCGGCTGATGTTGGAAGCAAAGAGATTACGGCAGAACATACTGTTATGCCCACCGATGGTTGCACCGAAAGCATGATTGTAGGTATCCAATGCTTCAGAGAAAATAGAATTCTGGATGGTAATGTTTACCGTCGGAAGTTTCAGCCCGTGTCCGTTTGCCCCTCTGTTGTATACATGACGGTAGATAGACATGTTTTCATCCAATCCCCAACTGGCGGAGCAATGGTCAATCATGATATTTCCAACCGCATTCCCTCCTACTGCATCATCACGGAAAGCTACGTCCTGCGCACCGCGGCGGAAGCGCATGTGGCGAATCACAACATCGTGTGTATCGATCAGGAAAGATTGTCCGGTGACGCAGATACCATCTCCGGGAGCTGTTTGTCCGGCAATCGTTACATAAGGGGCACGTACGCTAATCGGGCTTTTCAAACGAATCACTCCCGCTACATTGAATACAATAATACGTGCACCTCCCGTTTCGCAGGCTTCGCGTAATGTTCCGGGACCGGAATCTTCCAGCGAAGTGACCACAATCACTTTACCGCCACGACCACCGGGAGTATACATACCTCCGCCTTCTGCGCCGGGGAAAGCCGGGATATTACTTTTTATCAAATCTTCGGGTTTGGAGGCCCAAGGCTTATAGGGACGACCTTTCTTTGCTTCTTCTAACACTGTCGGCAAAGCTTTTTCCCATGCTGCATCCGATTTCCGTTCAAACTCCGCTTCTTGTTTTGCTCCTCTTGCTTTTACCGAGTCCGGAATTACAGGATACTGGGCTGCCACAGGTAGTACACAGGCAACCAGCATCCACGCTGATAATACTTTCTTAATGTTGTTCATTCTTTCGAATCTTAATTAGGTTTCTAAAAGGACGATTAAGAAAGCATTTTGTAATCGGTTATCTCTCTCCTTTCCGCCATTCATTCATATATTCGCGAGGGGACTGATTATATTTTTTCCGGAAACACTTACTATAATATCCCGAATCCTTGAATCCGACAGCAAAAGCAATTTCGGAAACACTTAAATCCGTATTTTTAATCAGTTCGATAGATTTATTCAAACGAATCTCTTTTACCAGGTCAACGGGTGCCAGGCCGGTAAGACTCTTCAGTTTCTTAAAGAATGCCGAACGGCTCAATCCGATACCGGATGCTATGGTGTCAATGTTAAAGTCACTGTCGTCCATATTTTCTTCAATGACCTGATGTATCTTTTCGAGGAACTGTACGTCTTTCTTTACCAAAAATTGTTCGTAGCTGTCTTCTTCGGTCGTCGTTTGGTTTTCCATTTGCTGACGGATTCGTTCACGGAACAGTTTCCGTTCGGCAAGTAACTGGTCGATGCGTGCCAACAGATATTCCTTACTGAAAGGTTTGGTAATGTAGGCGTTCGCCCCTAAAGTGATCGCTTTGGTCTTGGCGCCTTCATCATTCTTCGCAGTCAGGATAATGACAGGGATATGGCTGATCTGGAAATCTTTGCGGATGGATTGCAACATTTCAAGCCCATCCATTTCGGGCATCATCTGATCGGTCACTACAATATCCGGATGATACAGATGTACTTTCTTCAAACCTTCCACTCCGTTATTGGCAATATGGATATTGAACTTGTCTTCCAACTGAAGCTTTATCAACTGGCAAAGGTCTTTGTTATCTTCCACCAACAGAAGGGTCGGTAATGAAGCGTCGATTTCCGGTTCTTCTTCCGTACCGTCTTCGGATATGGCATTTGCAACAGGATCTTGTTCTACCGAAACAGGGGCTGTCTCCGTATCTCCCACATAGAAGTCTACTTCCGACGGGCGGTAATGTTCCTTATCCATCAGGAGTTCCACAATAAACACCGCTCCTTGTCCTTCGGGACTTTCGGCACGAATCTGTCCATGATGCAGATTGACGATCTCTTTTGAAAGTGCCAATCCGATACCTGTGCCCTGATAATAGGAGTTTTTCGCGTTCTCTCCTTGCGAGAAGCGTTCGAAAATCTCGGTCAGTTTATTTTGTGGAATACCTACTCCGTTATCTTCCACCCGTACATAACAACGTTTACCGTCGTCTGTCAATCCGGTAGTTATATAAATACTTCCTCCGGAATGAGTGAATTTGAATGCGTTGGATATGATGTTGCGGATAACAATGCTCATTTTCTCCTTGTCCGCCCATACCATAATCGGTTCATCCGGCAACTGGAAAGTAAAACTGATCTCGTTTTCTTCGGAAAGTACCCGGAATTCTTTCTGGAAAGAAGCTATCATCTCATTAAAATCAATTAATGACACATGCAAACGCATCTTGCCGTTCTGAATCTTCCGGAAATCAAGGATCTGATTCACTAATTGCAGCATCTGATTGGTGTTCTTCTCCATCAGATCCACATATTGCAATCCTTTCGGAGAGAGCTTTTCGCGTTCTCTTAGTTCCTGTATCGGGCCTTTTATCAATGTCAAAGGAGTGCGCAATTCATGGGAGATATTGGTAAAGAACTTGATTTTCATCT
>DXOJ01000197.1 GCA_019412865.1 Bacteroides sp.
AGCCCTTTATTATTTCAGCTTAAAAAGTTTCATCGGACAGCAATAATTATCAAACCAGGGTTGTTTACGCGCCTCTTCAAAGAACTGGCGCAAAGCCCAATCCGCATACTCAACGATCTGTGTCTCCGGTTCACTTGTTTTCGGATGGAAGAAAGGAGGTATCACATACGGCGGATGATTACTGATGGACAGTAACGTAGCAAAAAACGGTTGTCCGGTGGCAGCCCGCTGATTCAATACCGGAATTGCGTAGTCATACAAGAAATCATCCTGCACTCCAAAGCTATTCACCACCTTATCAGCCGGATAGTTTTCTTGTGAGAACACTTCATCATAGCCGTTTGTCCGGAAGAAAGCGTTCATATTATCATACTGCCCTTCATGCGTCATAAAGAAAAGGTTGTAATAGCCGTTTTCTTTCAATACGGTAGGCAGTCCCGAATAGCGGGGAATGACAGAGCCTTTCATCAGGTTCCGTTTCATCATAGCGGGAAAAGAATACAAGGTAGCATACAAACCGTGGTTCGTATGGATTCCTGCGGAATAGAAATTGCGGAAACTGATAGAACGGGTATACAGGCTATCCAGGAAAGGAGTCAAGGTCTCCGATTGCCCGAAATGCTTCATAAACTTGCAGGACATAGACTCCATCATAATCAATACAACATTAGGACGGTGCCGTTGTACGCTATCCGTCATCGAAGGATGCCTATAAACAGCCAGCGGTGACACATTCGCTTCCCCCGGCCGGTTGAGCAGAGCTTGCGCCTTGGTGATGGCTTCCTGTTCATCCATCAGATGCAAGTATTTATTTTCAGGTCTCATATCATCCATCACACTCGTCAGCAGGTTAAAAGTAGGACTTACTCCCAGTTGATTGAGAAAAGCATCCTGACAGAAATATGCCGCACTTACTTTGATCGGGTTATAGCCTGTACGCCCCCGGATTCCAAAGATGCAGAGTCCGATTAAGCAAGCACCGATCAGAACCGCCCCTCCTCGCTTCCAAGATGGAAACGGAGCGGAAATGGCAAGGCTACGATGATGGAAATAACGCGCCAGATAGATAAGCCAAACTACGAATCCGGCCAGAAAGAGAAGGAATAATCCGATGGACAGATAATAGGCACTTTCCCCCAATATCATTCCGGCGGTAGTTCCCGCATAACCGAACCATTCGAATATGGAAGAGTTGATATGTTTAAAGAAATAGGCAAAATAAGGAATGTCCGACGCACTGATTAAATAAACCAATCCATAAAAGACACTGAAAAAGAACGTAAAGAAACGAAACAACGCTTTCCCATAATAGTTGCAAACTCCACACACTACCGCAACCACCAGAGGCAACAGAAGGATGTAACAGCCTATCACATTGTCAAACCAGACACCATGCACAAAAGCAAGCATCGGAAGTGTCTTATCCGACAAGGCTTCAGAGGTCAACTGATGATAAGATGAGATGAAAAGTACCAGGCGAAACAGTCCTGCGACCAGCAAAGCCGAAACATGTATGGTAAGTATATATACAACAAGATTTAGAAAACGTTTCATAATAGCCTTTTCTTTTTATGAATTAAATAAAAGAGGTTGAATAGTGTTATTTCCTCCCTTTATAGATATAAACGAAATGAAGAATCAGGAAATTGACAGGCACCACGATAATCATTACCAGTATCGGTGCAAGCAGTTCACCCGCGCCTATCCAAAGGAAGAGATTCAGCAAACCGATCTCAAGCAGGTAATTAATCAGATGACTAAAACCAAAGCCAATCGCATTATGCGAGGATGGCTTGGAACGAAAGGTAAAGAAAGTAGTCAGGAAGTAGTTGCAGACAAATCCCACAGCATAACCGGTCGTAAAGGAGATATTGGCATTCGCAACCAACAAGACCAGGCAATATACGCCGTAGTGAATGGCTGAAGATATAGTGCCGACAACTCCAAAACGAACAAACTGCCAGAACTTATCCCGCCAATCCGGGTGCTTCTCAAGTATAGCCTTACTTATTCTGATCATCGTACAACACTTCTTCCACATTATAGAGCGGACGACGTTTTACCTCTTTATAAATCTTGCCAATATACAGTCCGACAGCTCCTATGGATAATAAAACAACCCCGCCAACAAACCAGATAGACAACATCAAAGAGGCCCAGCCATGTTCCGCAGTACCCGAAATCAATGCGTAAAGAACATAGATTCCAATCAAAATACTGATAAAAACAAAGATACCTCCCAGATAAACGATTCCGTAAATGGGCTTTACCGAGAAAGAGGTTATTCCGTCCAAAGCCAGACTGAACATCTTTCTCACTGTATATTTGGAAGTTCCGGCTGTCCGTTCCCGGATCACATCATCTACCGTAGTAGAAGGGAAACCCAGCAACGGGATAATACCACGCAGATAGACATTACGTTCCTGATAATGAGACAACTGTTCCAGCACTCTCCGGCTTAGAAAACGAAAATCCGCATGATTGTAGATAGTCTCCACTCCCATCCTGTGCTGTAATTTATAAAAGGCTGTTGCAGAAAGACGTTTCAACACGGGGTCTGCCTGACGAGATACTTTCACTCCATATACAACATCATATCCTTGCGTATAGGCATCGATCATCTCCTCAATCGCATTCAGATCATCCTGCAAATCGGCATCAATGGTAATAACGGCATCACTCCAGTCTTTAGCGGTCATCATACCGGCCATGATTGCATACTGATGTCCCACGTTTCTTGCCAGATTCATTCCTTTTATATAAGGATTCGTTCCGTGCAGTTTCTTAATGATGCTCCATGTACGATCTTTGCTGCCATCATTCACAAAGAGCACAAAGCTGTCGGCACTGATCTTTTCTTTCGCCACCAACTCATCAAACAAGGCTGTCAAACGGGCGGCCGAATCTTCCAACACTTCCTCCTCATTATAGCAGGGGGATACAATAGCCAATTTTATCATTTTTCGTCCGGTTTATTTAGTTCAGCCAGTTTTATCTGTGCAAATTCCGAGTAAGTCATAAAAGCATATCCTTTTTCTTTCAGTTTGCGGATAAGCATATCCAGACGTTCCTCCATTCCTTTACCGGAATGATTGCGGATAATAAAAGGCATCTTAAATTCAGGATGTTCACCCAACGGGTAGAATTCCCACGGGTGGAAATAAGTCACAAAATATCCGTCATGCTTCAATACCCGGTTTACCAGGAGTTGATACAGCCACATCGGCAGATTATGACAAGACAACCAGAATAGCGGGAAACGAATCCACGGAGTTACAGAAGCCGGAATCTGAAGTAACTTACCCGTCATAAAGCAGGTACGGGGCTCCGACAAATGCATATATCTTCCGGGGATAAATGCGGGATTCAATGAGGAGTTATATACATACCCCATCCGTTCAAGTCCCGTATCTGATACGGGGAACATACGCGGTTGGCGATAACCTTGTATCGTCCTGCCGGTAAGGCGTTCCAGAATTTCTTTTGAACGACTGACGTCCGAAGCCTGTGGCTGCCAATGGTCACATCCATGCGCAGCAACTTCATGTCCTTCGTCCATAATGCGCCGCATCACCTCCGGCGCATTTTCTGCAAAATTGCTTGTACAGAAGAAAGTAGCTTTCACCCCGTTTTTTTTCAGGCAGTCCAGTATCTTGTTCGTACCATAGACTGATACTTTCATTGCTTCATCCAGCGGAAAGTCTACACCATGCTCGCGAGGTACATCAAATTCTTCTGTATCAAAACTTAATAATATCATTGCAATATCAAGAATTACAACTGCTGCATATCATGCAGACGTTTATAGTAACCGTTTAACTCAATGAGTTCTTCATGCTTACCACGTTCCACAATCTCACCCTCATACAGTACACAGATTTCATCTGCATTCTTAATCGTAGAAAGACGGTGGGCAATAGCAATCGTCGTACGTGTTTTCATCAAACGTTCCAACGCTTCCTGTACAAGACGTTCTGATTCGGTATCCAAAGCAGAAGTAGCCTCATCAAGAATCAGAATCGGAGGATTCTTCAAAATAGCACGCGCAATACTGATACGCTGACGCTGACCACCGGACAATTTTCCGCCACGGTCACCGATATTCATATTATATCCTTCAGGTTTCTCCATAATGAAATCATGCGCATTGGCAATCTTCGCCGCCTCTACTACTTGTTCCATTGTCGCATTCTCCACACCAAAAGCAATGTTATTGAAGAATGTATCATTAAACAGAATAGCCTCCTGGTTTACATTACCAATCAGGCTACGCAAATCAGCAATACGGACGTCGCGGATACTCGTTCCGTCAATGGTAATATCACCTTCCTGTACATCATGGTAACGTGGCAACAAATCGACTAAGGTAGATTTACCGGAACCTGACTGTCCAACCAGTGCAATCGTTTTTCCTTTAGGAACTGTCAGATTTACATGTTTCAGCACCTCTCTCTTACCATCGTAGCTGAAAGAAATATCTTTAAATTCAATCTTGTCATTCAAACCTTTCAACGGTTTCGGATTCGGAATCTCCTTAATCTTATTCTCTGCTTTCAGGATTTTATCCACACGTTCCATAGAAGCCAAACCTTTCGGAATGTTGTATCCCGCTTTAGCAAAGTCTTTCAACGGATTGATTACACTATACAGGATAACCATATAGAAGATAAATGTCGGAGCATCGATGGTTGCATTCTGTCCCAAAATCAATGTACCACCAAACCACAGTACGGCTACAATCAGAATAGTTCCCAAAAACTCACTCATCGGATGTGCTAATGCCTGACGTATAGCAACTTTATTCGAAGCATCACGCAATTCATTACTACATTTGGTAAAACGATTAATCATCTTATCTTCTGCAATAAAAGCTTTGATAATACGCAATCCACCCAATGTTTCTTCCAATTGCGACATCGTATCACTCCATTTGCTCTGTGCCTCCAATGACTGGCGTTTCAGTTTTCTTCCGACCGCTCCCATCAGCCAGCCCATTCCCGGCAATACGACGATGGTAAAAAGCGTCAACTGCCAACTAGTTATAACCAAAGTGATAAAATAAAGAAGAATCAGAATCGGACTCTTCATCAACATATCCAACGAACTAGTAATGGAGTTTTCAACCTCTCCCACGTCACCACTCATGCGAGCTATGATATCTCCCTTTCTTTCTTCAGAGAAAAAAGACATTGGCAAGCGCATTACTTTTGCATATACCATAATACGAATATCACGTACCACTCCCGTACGCAATGGAATCATTACAGCTGAAGAAGCAAAGTAACAACCTGTTTTAAACAATGTCATTATCATCAGGAACAATCCTAAAAAGATAAGGGCTATAGTAGGACCATTATCCATTATCATTTGAGATATGTAATAATAGAAGTTATTCTTGGCAACATCTGCTAAATCACCACTACCCCATTCCATAAAATGGTATACTTTATCCGCTCCTTCTGTTTTAAACAGAATACTCAGAATAGGAATCAAGAAAGTGAACGAAAATACGTTGAATACAGCAGACAAAATATTCAGCAAAATAGCCCAGCCGATATACTTCTTATAAGGCGACACGAAACGTCGCATTAGTTGTAGAAATTCCTTCATTATTTACCATTAAAAAAGTTAAGACCGCAAAGATACAATAAAACTGATTAACAGACAGTAGTTTCAGCTAATTATTAACGCGATTTATCGAAAAGCGTTCTTCAATAAATGAAAAATGACTTAATAATTCTCTTTCAGCCAAATCCCCAAAAAACGATCATATATCTGACAGATTCCCATTTCCTGAGTCACGAAATCCTTTTCCAGTAACCCTTTTAGTGCTGCCTGGACTGAACTAGCAGAAGCCAGTCTGTATTTTCTAATGAAAGCACCGGAAGTAACAGCTTTAGCCTTTCCCTCTTTAGTGATAGCAATCAGTAACTCCTTTTGCTTTTCCGGCAAACGAAAAAGGATTTCCGAATAAGTATATCTGAATGAATCAATAATCTGCCGAATAGCCTCTGACACCATTTCCACTTTACAGACTCCGTACTCCGGGGTCATATCATAAAGTGTATTCAACACTTTTTGTATATACCATGTGATTCCTTCAAACTGTTGATAAACTGTGATAACAGCACTTTCCTCTATTTCTTTGCCTGCACGTTTGAAATGCATACCTGCAAAACGAATGTATTCTTCTAAAGGAATACTTTCCAAATGCATCATTGACACACTTTGATAAAAAGGTCTGGAAGGCGTCAAAAACATATTCCCCATCACATGCCGCTGGCTCCCGGCAAAAATGAAATGCGCATTATTACAATGCTGCACATAAGTCCGGAGAGTAGCCTCTACATTTTTCTCTGCATACCCGGTAATCTGCTGAAATTCATCAATGGCAATCAAACAAGGCTTATCCGCTTGCTCTAAATACCGGAAGATTTCATCGAGCGTAGTAGCCGGAGCTTGTATATCTCCTAATCCCAAATTCAAAGAAGGCATACCATTCACATCAAAAGAGATACTGGCTTGCAAAGATTTCACACATTCCCAAAAGCTCTGCAAAGCTTTCTTCCCCACAGGTTTCAGTACTTCCAGAATCTCTTTACTAAGTGCAAATACCAAGTCGCGCAATGACCGACTGTCATATATATCAATAAAGAAGGTGTAATAGCCCTGCTTAATTTCAGGAAACTGAAAACAATGACGGATCAGCCCCGTCTTTCCCATTCGTCGGGTAGAGACAAGAGCCAGGTTATTCCCATTCATCACTTCGCGTACCAACTGTTCGCTCTCAAAACGGCGATCGCAAAAATAATCAGCAGACACATATCCACTTGTTATAAAAGGATTTCTTATCATAGCCTTCATAT
>DXOJ01000198.1:0-1121 GCA_019412865.1 Bacteroides sp.
CCGTAAGCCCGGCCCGTCGAATGTTCCCATACTTTCGTATGAATGTACGTTTATCGTCATATTGAGTAGATCTGATTACATACGTTCGTGGAAGCTACGGCTGATAACTTCCAATTGATGTTCGCGGCTCAACTTCACGAAGTTTACGGCATAACCGGAAACACGGATGGTGAGTTGCGGATATTTTTCCGGATGTTCCATGGCATCGTAAAGCATTTCACGGTTCAGTACGTTCACGTTCAGGTGGTGAGCGCCTTTGGTGAAATAGCCATCCATCATTGTCACCAGATTTTCTACGCGATCCTCTTCAGTAGCTCCCAGTGATTTGGGGACGATGGAGAAAGTGTTGCTGATACCGTCCTGTGAGTCGCGGTAACGTAATTTCGCTACGGAACTCAAAGAGGCGATGGCACCGTTCTTGTCACGTCCGTGCATAGGGTTGGCTCCCGGAGCAAAAGCGACACCTTTGGCGCGTCCGTCGGGAGTAGCACCTGTCTTCTTGCCATACATCACGTTGGAAGTGATGGTGAGCAAAGATAAAGTAGGACGGGCATTTTTGTAAACCGGAAGTTTCTTCAATTCTTCGCTGAAGAAATAGACCAGGTCAACACCCAGGTGGTCTACCTTGTCGTTGTCATTACCGAAGCAAGGGAATTCGCCTTGAATATCGAAACCTTCTGTCAGACCTATGTCGTTGCGGCGTGCGGTCACTTTGGCATATTTGATGGCCGACAGTGAATCGAGGGCGATAGAAAGTCCGGCTACACCATAAGCAAGGTTGATGCGTGGGTTGGTATCTACAAGAGCCATTTGGGCTTTTTCGTAGTAATACTTATCATGCATATAATGGATGATGTTCATCGCTTCGTTGTAAACACGGGCGATTTCTGTCAATACCTTCTTGTAGTTGCTCATTACTTCTTCGAAGTTCAGTGTGTCGCTGGTTAGTACGGGGATATTTTTCACCATTACCGTACCGGTGTTTTCGCAACGTCCGCCGTTGATGGCAAGCAACAGGGCTTTTGCCAGGTTGCAACGTGCGCCGAAGAATTGGATTTGTTTTCCGATTTCCTGATAAGATACGCAGCATGCGATTCCGTAATCGTCAGACTGGCGCACTT
>DXOJ01000198.1:1131-2369 GCA_019412865.1 Bacteroides sp.
CACGCATCAGGTCGTCGTTTTCGTATTGTACGGAAGAAGTGTCGATAGATACTTTTGCGCAGAATTCTTTGAATCCTTCCGGCAGTTCCGGGCTCCACAATACAGTCAGGTTCGGTTCCGGTGAAGGGCCGAGGTTGTAGAGTGTTTGCAGAAAGCGGAAAGAAGTCTTTGTCACCTTGGTACGTCCGTCGTTGAGGCGTCCGCCCAGGGATTCGGTTACCCATGTCGGGTCGCCGGCAAAGATGTCGTTGTAAGATTGCATACGCAGGTGACGCACCATACGCAGTTTGATGACAAACTGGTCGATCAGCTCCTGTGCGAAAGATTCTGTGATGGTTCCTTTGCTCAATTCATATTCCATATAAATGTCGAGGAACGAAGAGACGTTACCCAGTGACATGGCGGCACCGTCTTGTTCTTTTACGGCAGCAAGGTAAGCCATGTATACCCATTGTACTGCTTCTTGTGCGGTGTAGGCAGGACGGCTCAAGTCGAGTCCGTAGTATTCGCCCATTACCTTCATGTCTTTTAATGCCTTGATTTGCTCTGCCACTTCTTCGCGCAGGCGGATGCGGGCTTCGGTCATCGGACCGGTAAGGTTACGCAAATCTTCTTTTTTTGCCTCAATCAATCGGTCGATACCATAGAGAGCCATACGGCGGTAGTCGCCGATGATACGTCCGCGGGCATAGTTGTCAGGAAGTCCGGTGAGGAATCCCAGAGAACGGAACGAACGGATTTCTTCGGTATATACGTCAAATACTCCGTCATTGTGCGTCTTGCGGTAGTGAGTGAATATATCTTTTACACGGTCGTCCACTTCCACGCCGTTTTCATGGCAGGCTTTGCTCACCACGTTGATACCTCCGAAAGGTTTGATTGCACGTTTCAGAAGTTCGTCTGTTTGCAGACCGACGATCAGTTCGTTTTCTTTGTCGATATATCCGGCTTTATGAGAAGTGATGGTTGAGACGGTGACATTATCCAGTGAGCGTACTCCGTTATTGGCTCTTTCTTCTGCCAGTGCTTCGAGGCAGCGGTTCCATACAGCTTTTGTGCGTTCGGTAGGTCCTTCGAGGAAAGAAGCATCTCCATAATACGGAGTGATGTTGTGACTAACGAAATCTCTTACGTTGATTTCTGTGCTCCAAAGACCGTCTTTAAAGATCTTATTTAATTCCATAAATGATAAAATTAGAGGTTGTAGTTATCCTATTCTTTAGAGCGCACAAAGTTAC
>DXOJ01000199.1:0-16190 GCA_019412865.1 Bacteroides sp.
AAGTATTACTTAAATCTATGTGTAATGAATAACAAATTGATTAAAAAAAAATTTTTAGGAATTGGCACAATGTGCTTGATGGTAGGATTATTTCTGTTCTTTTCTTGTGAATCAGATGATGAAGCGTCTGGAGGTGGTGTGACAAAACCGTATTTATCTTTAAAACAGTATGGGTTAAACAGGCTTTCGGTTGCTAATGCAGAAGAGGTGACATTTTCTTTGACTGTGAAAAGGCAGGGGGGGAGTCTTGAGTCTGAATTTGCAGCAAAATTAGATGTATGGAGTGAGGACGAATTAAATGCATATAATGAAGAAAAGGGAACTTCTTTTGTCATTCTTCCAGAGACATATTATTCTGTGAATCCTTCGGAGGTGGTCTTTGCATCAGGTGTGAAGGAAGTTAATGTGGATATAAAGGTAAAAGTATCTCAAATTATATCTGAGATACAGCAAGGAACTCACTATTTGATTCCCTTACGACTAAACAGTGATGTCGTGGAGTTGAGAAAAGGAAAACGTGATATACTACTTCAACTTGTTATCGATTATGCCAATGTAGAAATTGTCACTCCTGAAGTTATAGAAAAGGTAAATGTGAACGATGTGTCAGTTACCACTACGGTAAAGACGGTGCTTGATTATAAGATAGATGGTAAGGATCTGACAAGCAGTTGGGATTTCACTTGCGATCTTAAAGTTCCCGAAAATGCATCTGAACTATTAGAGGCTTACAACAGACAATATAGTACCGACTATGAACTATTACCAGAAGGTAGTTATAGCTTGGGACGAGTGGAATATGTAGTCGGGGATCGCGAGGCAGAAGCTAAACTTACTATTCGACGAAATGCCATTGAGGTCAAATACTATCTGTTGCCATTGGTGTTGGCTAATCCTTCGACCAGTCAGGTGACTTGCAGGGATGATGTATATTATATAGTAGCGGGACAATTTTATACCAATCCGATTATTTCAGATAGAAGCGTGGCCGATCCTACAGTGATTCCGACGCAAGATGGGCGTTTCTATTTGTATGCCACTCAAAATTCGAATGATTGGATGCCTGTCTATAGCTCTACCGACTTGGTGAATTGGAAATATGAAAAGAATGCTTTTCAAAAAGCAACCAAACCAGCGTGGAATACGGACAATGCCTTTTGGGCACCCGAAATGCAATATATCAACGGGAAATATGTCCTATATTATTCATATGCTAAAATGAATGGCACCGCCCAAAGCCATACATGTGTGGTGACGGCTGATACCCCATTGGGAACTTACACTAGTGCTTATCCTAAAGGTGCTTTTTTGGAGAGCAGACAATTGCTTTCAAACGAAGAGTTTGGAGCGAATTGCATTGACCAATTCTATTATGAAGAGGATGGACATAAATATTTGTTCTATGGAAGTTTCACAGGAATTTATGTAGTAGAGCTTACAGATGATGGACTTGCTGTGAAACGTGATGTGGATGGCAATCCTGTTTTGAAAAAGAAAGTATGTGGCAATGCGTTCGAGGGAACCAATATCTATAAGAAAGATAATTATTACTACCTGTTTGCTTCTATTGGAAACTGTTGTGCCAGCCAGAATAGTTCCTACGAAGTGGTTGTAGGGCGCTCTACAAGTTTGTTAGGTCCGTATGTGGATAAAAAAGGAAAGGGAATGCTTGACAATAGCTGGGAACCTGTTGTAGATGGTGGTGATAGGACAAAGTGGGTCGGTCCTGGACATAATTCCGTTATTATTAAGGATGATGCGGGCACGGAATGGATGATTTACCATAGCTACTATTATAAGGAAAAAGGAAACAATTCTACGTTTGCAGGACGCCATGGAATGCTCGATCGCTTACAGTGGAATGACGGATGGCCTTATATTAAGAATCATTTGCCTTCCGAGTCAGACTTGGTTCCTATATTTTATAACAAATGAGTTTATTAACTAACAAATAAAGATTTAATTTATGGAAAGAGAAAAACACAGGAAGGGTTTGCATGAATATCTATGTCTTGTTTGCTTACTTTATTTGCTTTTGGCTTTACATCTTGTAAAGATGATGATGTGAAAGGTGAGTTCAACCCAGACAAGCCGATTGTTATTACTGACTTTATGCCGAAAGAGGGTGGTTACGGTAACAATTTGATGATATATGGGGATAACTTCGGGAATGACGTTTCGAAGATCAAGGTTATTGTGGGTGGTAAGGAGGCCAATGTCATATCGGTAAAGAATGATGCTTTGTATTGTGTGGTTCCTAAGGGAGCTTACGACACAAATGTGGAAGTTGCAGCTTTCGATGACGAAGGTGAAGAGATTGCTTACGGTGTGGCAGAGGATAAGTTTACATATCAGAAACAATGGTTGGTGACGACCATTGCTGGTCAGCGTTTTGAGGATTGGAAAGATGCCCAAGAAAAGGAGGGCTCTTTTGATGAATGTGGATATATGGAGGGTATTTCTTGGTTTGCGTTTGATCCTAAGTCTGATTTCGACATTATGTATATCTCAAGTGCAAATTTAGGACCTATTCGTAAAGTCAATTTTGCTGATAGAACGGTGAAATTCTTAAGTCATATATCTTATTCCACTGAGCGTCCGACTGTTATTACCTGGACACCGGACGAGAATCAAGATATGATTATTACCCGTGATTTATCTAGCGACGGGAATATAAATATCGTATACAGTCGTGCTTCTGATTTTAGTACAAAAACGGATTTGGTAAGTACGTTGGGTAAATTGAAATCGGGAAACGCGGCTATGGTTCATCCTAAAGGTCAGCTGTTTTATACCGCTTATTATACGCAGGAAATTTATCGGTACGACTTTAAAACTCAAGAAACGACCACTACTACTAAACATGTAAAAACAAAGGAGAATTTGCGTTTTATCCTTCATCCAAGCGGCAAATATGCCTATATGACGCGTTTATACTATTCGGGAAACAATTCAGGTTACATTGCTCGTTTGGATTATGATGAAGAAAACGAATCGTTTGGAACCCCTTACATTGTTGCGGGTAGTGACGGTTCTTCTGGATATGCCGATGGTGTGGGAAGTTCTGTACGGATGAGAGGACCTGGTCAGGGCGTTTTTGTGAAGAATCCCGATTATGCGGGTGAGGACGATGAATATGATTTCTACTTTACGGATGATTATAATAACTGCGTGCGTGTATTGACACCGACAGGACGTGTCTATACTTTTGCCGGACGTGGTAAAGATGTAGCCGCTGGAGCCTATTCGGATGGTGCATTGCGTACGGAAGCTCAATTTGATCGTCCTTGGGCAATCGCCTATGATGAAAAAAGAAAATGTTTCTATGTGGGAGAGCGGAATAACAAAGTGATACGGAAAATCGCTTTGGAAGAATAATCAATGATAAACACATATTTTATGAAAAAGTTAATATTTATATGGATGCTGCTGATAGGTGTTTCTCTGCAAGGATGGGCGCAGGAAAAAACTATCACAGTAGTGGGAATTGTGACGGATACTAATAAGGAGCCACTTGTCGGTGTGAATATCTCGGTTCAAAATACACCCGGATTAGGTGTTATCACTGATATAAATGGAAAATACCGGATTAATGTGCCGGCATATGCCCGATTGGTTTTCTCTTACATTGGCTACGAAACGGTGCCGGTGCTGATTAAGGAACAGACTGTGGTAAACGTTACTATGAAGGAGGCTGTTTCCACTGTTCTTGATGAAGTTGTGGTGACCGGATTGGGTGCACAAAAAAAGATTGCCGTGACCGGTGCTGTAACGAATGTGGATGTGGAAGCTTTGAAGGCCGTACCATCCACTTCGGTAGTTGATGGTCTTGCCGGGGTAGTGCCGGGTGTAATGGCAATGCAGACATCCGGCCGACCGGGTAGCGTGTCCGAATTCTGGGTCAGAAGTATTTCCACATTCGGTGCGAATACATCGGCATTGGTGCTGGTGGATGGCTTTGAGCGCGACATCGATGAAGTTAGCGTGGAAGACATTGAGTCTTTCACTGTATTGAAAGATGCTTCGGCTACGGCTATTTACGGTAGTAAGGGTGCTAATGGTGTCGTTTTGATCAATACGCGCCGAGGTAAGGAAGGAAAGATCAATATCAATGCAAAAGCGGAAGGTTTTTACAGCACACTAACCAAAGTGCCTGAATTTGTGGATGGTTACACATATGCTTCAATGGCCAATGAAGCAAAAGCATCACGTAATCAAGCGTTGCTTTATTCTGATTCGGAATTGGAACTATTTCGTACGGGATTGGACCCCGATCGCTTCCCGAACGTGGATTGGATGGATGTAATGATGCGTGATGGTGCTTATAGTTCACGTGTTACGCTGAATATGACTGGTGGTGGAAGAACGGCGCGTTACTATGTAGGGGGTAGTTACCAGAACCAGCAGGGTATGTATAAGACGGACAAGAGTTTGAAAAACTATAATACAAATGCCAATTATCGAAAATGGACATACCGTATGAACATTGATATCGATATTACTAAAACAACTTTGTTGAAGTGTGGCATTTCAGGCTCCTTGCGCAAACAAAACGACCCCGGTTCCGGTACGGACAATATCTGGACAGTGTTGATGGGGTATAATTCCATCATGATGCCTGTAACCTATTCTGACGGACGTATTCCGGCGTGGTCGGCTCAGGACGATAATTTGAATCCATGGACTCAAGCCACTATGACTGGATATAATGAAAGCTGGAAGAACAATATTCAGACCAATGTCACTTTGGAACAGAAGTTAGACTTCATCACGAAAGGATTGCGCTTTGTAGGGCGGTTCGGCTATGACACCAACAACTCAAACTGGATTAAGCGTTATGAAAGTCCGGAGGTTTGGAAAGCCGACCGTTATCGGCAGGCTGACGGTTCGTTGCTCTTCACAAAAATTAGAGACGAGAAAACGATGGATACTAATACAACTTCCGGTTCGAGCGGTGATCGGAATGAGTTTCTTGAGTGGGAATTGCATTATAGCCGAGCTTTTAAAGGGCATCATCCGGGCGCCGTGCTGAAATATACCCAGTCTTCGAAAGTCTACACGCAAGGCATCGGTACCGAATTGAAGAATACGTTACCTCGCCGTAATCAAGGTATAGCTGGACGTGTTAACTATAACTGGAACTATCGGTACTTCATAGATTTCAACTTCGGTTATAATGGTTCTGAAAATTTCCATAAAGACTACCGTTTTGGTTTCTTTCCGGCAATTTCTGGTGCATGGAATCTTGCTGAAGAGCCTTTCATTAAGAATCATATGGGAAAAGTCGTCAATATGTTCAAAATTCGTTATTCATGGGGTAAAACGGGTAATGATCTTTTAGCAAAGGATAGTTCTGGTAAATGGATTCGTTTCCCGTATACTTATAATATCGGTACTTCCGGAACATTCAATTTTGCGGATATTAATGCTAGTGCAAAGACATGGGAGGGGATGCATTATACATCCATCTCTTCACCCGATGTGTCGTGGGAGATCTCTACCAAGCAGGATTTAGGTATTGATTTCTCATTCTTCAATGATAAGTTGACAGGTGCGGTTGATTATTTTTTCGAACGTCGCGAAGGCATTTACAAACAGAGAAATTCTATCCCTTATGAAGTCGGTATCGAGTACGTGCCAAGTGCGAATGTCGGTATCGTGGAAGCGAAAGGATTCGACGGAAACTTTGCCCTGAAACAAAGAATTGGCAAAATAGATTTTACGTTGCGTGGTAACATTACTTATAGTAAGAATGAGATTATAGAATATGACGAGGAGAATACGATTTATGAATATAAATTGTATAAAGGAGACCGTGTGAATCAAGCTAAAGGTTATTTGGCTTTGGGACTATTCAAAGACTATGACGATATTCGCAACAGTCCGAAACAGTCGGGGGACATTATGCCGGGTGATATCAAATATGCGGATATCAATGGAGACGGTCTCATTAACAGCGGTGACATCGTGAATATAGGTTCCACTACTAAACCGAATCTTGTTTATGGTTTTGGAGTCTCTGCAAAATGGAAAGGACTGGATGTCAATGTACACTTCCAAGGTGCCGGTAAGTCGTCGTTCTTTATCAATGGCTCGACTGTACATATGTTCAGCGGTGGAACCGGCTGGGGAAATGTATTGAAAGAAATGGCGGAGAGTAACCGTTGGATACTCGGTGTCAACGAGGACCCGAATGCTGATTATCCCCGTCTGACTTATGGATCGAATTCGAATAATGAATTAAAGTCCAGTTATTGGTTGCGCAATGGCTCATATATTCGTTTGAAAACACTTGATATCGGCTATAGCTTCCCTACATCTTTAGTGAACAAGCTTCACTTGAATAAAGTGCGTGTATTCTTTATCGGAACCAATTTGCTCACTTTCTCTAGCTTTAAGTTGTGGGATCCGGAGTTGGGAAGTTCGGACGGAAAGAAATACCCGCTGAGTAAAACGTTCTCTTTGGGATTGCAAGTTAATTTATAAACAAAAGAAATATGAAAAAAATTATTATAAATCTATGTCTGATAGTAGGATTGGGAACTGTCGCTACCAGCTGTTCCGATTATCTGGATTCTGATTATCTTTTTGATAAAAAAATATCGTTGGAAAAGGTCTTTGCGGATAAGAACTATACTAATGAGTGGTTGGCTTATGCCTATGAGTTCTTGAATAATAATGAGATGCAGCAGGTTTGTAGCAAAAAGACTATCTCGTTCAATTTTGCGGACGATATGTATTACGGTGATTATGATTATTCCGGCTGGCGCTGCGGTACTTATACGGAAACGGGAAATAAAATCAACTTGGACATATGGGAGAATTCATACAAAGTAATCCGTCAGACATCAATCTTTCTAGGCAATGTGGATATGAACAAGGAGCTATCGGAAGCCGAAGTTATTGACATGAAAGGGCAAGCGCATTTTTTACGGGCCTATTTCTATTGGGTGTTAGTACGTACATTCGGACCGGTTCCTATTGTGCCCGATGAAACGCTTGATTATACGGAATCATATGATAACATTTCCTTATTGCGTAATTCGTATGATGAGTGTGCTGATTATATCGCTAGTGAATGTGTGAAGGCTGCTACGATGTTGGTAGATCGACGTGACTTGCAGGAAGTGGTACGTCCTACACGCGGTGCGGCTTTGGCTCTTCGTTCACGAGTGTTACTTTATGCGGCAAGTCCTCTCTTTAATGGCAAAGCTCCGCAGGAGGTGATAACAGCATTGGTTGACAAGAACGGGCGTCAGTTGCTTTCGAGCACTTACGACGAGACTAAATGGGCAAAGGCGGCAGCCGCGGCTAAAGATGTCATCGAATTGAATCGGTACCAGTTGTATGTTTCTTATAAAAGAGACTATTCTTCGATGGCTTATCCGGCAACGATTACACCTCCCGATGACAATGGATCTTTCCATCTTAATGCTTGGCCAAACGGCTGGGAAAACATTGATCCATTCGATTCCTATCGTTCTCTGTTCGATGGTACTGTCAGCATCTACAATAATCCGGAGATTATTTTTTCACGTGGAAAGAATCAAGGGGGAGAAGATATAGAAGTAATGGTGATTCATCAGCTTCCTCGCTCGCAGGGTGGTGGTTATAACTGTCATGGAATGACACAAAAGCAGTGTGATGCTTATTATATGAAAGATGGTAGCAACTGCCCGGGTATGAATAAGAACTATGCAGGACAAGACGGTTATACTAGCCCCAGTCGTTACAATATGGAAGATTATGAAACGTCACTAGTCACCTCTTCGGATTTGGCTAATTATCCGGAATTAGGTAGTAAAGGGACAGGTGTTTGCAAACAATATGCACAGCGTGAACCTCGTTTCTATGCATCTGTAGCTTATAACGGAAGTGTTTGGCATATGCTGAATGCCGATAAAGATCAAAAAGAAGAAATGGATGTTCCGATTTTCTATTATAGGGATGAACAGGACGGATATAAGGCTGGTACTTACTGGCTGAATACTGGCATTGGAATTAAGAAATATGTCAATCCTTATGATCTTTCAGATGTGGATACTTCATACGATCAAAGTCGTATTGTGTCTAAGGCGGCTCCGGATATCCGCTATGCGGAAATCTTGTTGAACTATGCGGAAGCATTGAACGAATTGACGACTTCGTATGAGATTCCTTCATGGGACGGAACGAAAGTATATACTATTGCACGTACGGAGGAGGAGTTGAAGAAAGGTATTCAGCCAGTCCGTATCCGTGCCGGGTTGCCTGATTACGAGGTTTACGGGAATTCCGACGAGTTCCGTATCAAAATGAAGCGTGAACGGCAGATCGAGTTCTTTGCAGAAGGACATCGGTATTGGGATTTGCGCCGCTGGTGTGATGCACCTTTCGAGGAGTCTCTTCCCGTTTACGGTTGCAATGTATATTCGACCAAATCAAACGCTGCTGCTTTCCATACTCCGGTGGAGACTCCTTCATTGAAGAGCAGTTTCTCTACGAAGATGTGGTTCTACCCCATTCACTATTATGTAATGAAACGGAATGTATTGATGACTCAAAATCCGGGTTGGACGAATCCGGAATAAAACCAATAGTAGACAAGAATATGAAAAAGATATATTTATTTTGGATTGCGATGGCAGCTATCGGCTGTGTGTCGTGCAACAACGAGTGGGAGGATGAGCAGTTTTCTCAATTGATCTCTTTTAAGGCTACATTGAATGGCGATGGTGTCTCTCCGCTTTATGTTCGTTATCAGCCGGAAGGTGTGAAACGGTATGATGTTCCTGTGCTGGTCAGTGGATCTACTGCCAATTCGCAAAACCGAATAGTGCACATTGGGTTGGATTCTGATACGCTGACTTCCCTGAATTTGGAACGGTTCGGAAAGTATCGTACGGAACTTTATTATAAGCAGCTCGATCCGCAGTATTACACCATGTCGGAAACAGTGGAGATACCTGCCGGACAGAGGCAAGCACTATTGCCTATTGACTTTACATTGAGCGGAACAAACAGTGACAACTCTTTAGATATGGTGGATCGATATGTACTTCCTTTGACAATTCTTGATGATGAATTGTTTGGATATCAAGCAAATGGTCAAAAACATTATCGAAAGGCTTTGTTGAATGTGATTCCGTTCAATGACTATTCTGGTACTTATGACGGATCCAAATCATTAATTCATCTGGAGGGGCAGAGTGACGCATTTACTGTTTCCAAACACAAGGCGTATGTGCATAATAACAATACAATATTTTTTTATATGGGACTTCGCGATGAAAATTATATCGATCGTAAATACTACAAACTGTTCGTTGAATTTACGGATGAATATTTTGAGGGAAAATATAAATTGAATATTTGGACGGATAATGGAGGAACGGATGGTAACAACTTTTCGCTTATAAAAGAAACTGACCTCGTTGGGGCAACCCGTGATAAACAGCCTCTATACACCATTACTGAAGAAATGGATGCAACGAAACCATACCTAAAACATATTTACTATACGCTTTATATAGATTATACTTTTGAGGATTATACTCTTAGTCCGGGTAATCGACTGATGTACACCGTCAATGGAACATTGAGCATGCAACGTGACCTGAATACTTTGATTCCAGATGTAGATCAGCAGATTCAATGGGATTAAGTAATACTTGATAAATGATAAAGAGGTTGAACTCAAATAATGTTTTGAATCAACCTCTTTATGACTATTATACTACTTATTCAAAGATTTGAAACTAGATTGAAATGATATTATCATGAAAAACCGAATAATTCTAAAAAATATTTATATAGGTCTGGCTTTGTTTTCAACAGTTTTATTTGCTGGTTGCCAAAAAAGCGACGATGCCCCCGATGACCAGCCTCCAGGCAAAGGAAAAGTGGCATTTAACTTGCATGCTCCAAGTGCATTCCTTTCCAGAGCTATGGGTGTTGGTGACGAAAATGGAGGCACTAATGACAAAATAGCTTTTTATCAATTTAGCAAAGAAGGTAAGTATGAACAAAGGTATGTCTTAAATTATGAAGCTGCTTCCGTGGGTGCAAACGGTGATACAAGGTCATATACTGTAGAATTAACTTCTTCGACTGGAGGAGAAAAGCGATTTATCATTGTGGAGAGTGAGGATGAGAACAACTTTCCTAATATGAGTGGAGCAAATACAATCGATGAACTGCTAAATAGTAAGACTGTTGCGGAGAGTGGTAAATTGAATCCTCCATTTGTTATGTCTAATGTCAAAACAGATGGTAAGGAGTATGTAACAGTTACCGATGTAGAATCTTCCGACAATCAGGTTGATGTAAAACTTAAAAGACGTGTAGCTAGATTTGATTTGCTGAATGATCCAACAGAATCGGGATTAGTGATCGATAAAGTATATATTAAGAATAGATACACTCAAGGATTCATAGGTGATGTAAGTGGTAGTGCAGGCAATATATCAGCTGATGTTCTGGAAATACCGGTAGCTGATTTAGCTAATGATGGGAAAAGTTTCTATCTTTATCCGACTCAGTTGACTTCAACTCTTGAGCAGAATGAAAAAACAGTAGTATGGGCTACCACTAAACTTGCCAATACCAATACAGAAGGTCCGACTCTTTATCTTAATCTTACTGCTGATATTAATGTGGAGGCTAACTATCTCTATCAACTTAATACGAAAAAGATAGCTGGTTCTACAGGCTTTGATATTTCAGTGGAAGAATGGAAAGACGGAACTTCAATTGATTGGGTAACGATTGAGGACGGAATCTCCGTAATGGATGACAAAGCTACTATTATTGCTGGTACAGAGATTAAAGGGACTTATGTAAAGATTGCAGCTGATGCTGCAATGCCATATACTATAAAACGTGTTGTTACAGATTATAGCTCAGCAGCATTGGACGCTGCGTATGACGGAAGTTTGCCTGCATGGCTTACTATTTCTTCATCTACTAAAAATGCAGGTAGTGGTCTTTATCGTCATGAGATTGTTTATACGGTGACTGCACATCCTGCGAAGACAAGCCAGTTTGCTATCACATATCTTAGCGGAGCTGTTACAGACGAGAATTTGCTGGTCATCGGGTTTGTCGATCCGTATCCGGGTACTCCGCTGCCTTGTTTGTCAAGAGGGGAGAAACTTTATTCACCGGTACATTGTCGTCAGTCTACGTATCTTGTGCATAACACTGTGGATAAGGCGTATTTCTGTGGAAATGAAGGATTTACGTTTGACACTCCTATGAAAGGTAAGACGGGTAATGAAGGGGCGAAGAATCTTTGTCCCGAGGGCTGGACAGCATTGAACAATGTAGAGGCCAAAGAGTATATTTTGTGGGTAGGAGAGCATCTCAAGTCACAAGTAATGGAGTCTATATATACTTATTGTTGCTCCGAGACAGACGGTGAGGCTACCGATTTGCGTATATTGGCGGGATACCCATACAATAAAGCTACTCCCAATGTGAAAGATTTAGCTTGTTATGGCACTTGGCCAAGCGTGGCTTGGTTGAATATCAATGAGAAAGATCTCTCTATAAAAGACAAGACATTCTATGATTATAATAATTGGGATGTGAAGAAAGATTACGGAATCCCCTACAGATGTATTCGTGATAAAGCTGGCTGGGAATAACTGTGTGGACTCTCGAAAGGATATATATTCAATGATTAAATTGTAAGATAATGCTAAAGAATACTTTATTTGTGATTCTTCTAATGATTTCTAGCTTATTCACGGCTTGTGCTGAAGGATATGTAAGTGATGTACAGAAGGAGGATGACACAAAAGAAATACGTTTCAGCCTGAACATGGAGGGAGGGTTAACGATGTTCCCTACTAGGTCTTCTGTGTCTTTGGACGGAATGAAATGGAAAATATTCTGTTTTGATGACCAGTATAACTATCTGTTTGACAGGACAGGAAATATAGGGGATGCAGCAAATGAAATAAAGGTTTCTGTAACTAAAGGCATCGTTTATCGATTTTTGTTTTTGTGTACCACAGCCGATAAATTTCCAGAGTTGACTTCTGGTAAGACTTATTGGGATTTAGATGCATATGTTCCTCAATTGCCGTTAGCTGATCCGATGGCGCTGCTTGTCAGTAGAGGTAATGAAAAAGATGGTACACTTCGTGTAGCTGCTGCGTCTGCATCGGTGCAGGTTACTCTTGCTCCGCGTGCATCTAAGGTCGTTTTGCAAAAGGATTCGCAAACTGTTTCGGATATTACGGTGAATTCCGTGACTTTTGCGGATGCCGCTTCTTCTGTTCCTTATGCCCATATCGAACCTCAGTATTACAGTGAATATGAGAATCTTCCGGTAGTAATTCGAAAGACCTATCAGTATGTGCCCCAAGAGGATGTATGCTATATGCTTCCAGATATGTGCGCCGGAACCTTTGGAGTGAATGCTACGTTGCATATCACTCATCCAATTTCTGGAGAACAGGATGTGCGGGTAACGGTACCAGTGGGGCTTGCGCTGAATGTAGGTAGTGGAAAGACTTACTATATTGAAATGTCTGCTGATGCAAACGGAAAAGTTGCTGCTACTTGGGCAACACGTGTAGCACCCAAGACACTGAAACTTGCTACGCAAAATTTGTGGGGCCAATCCACTTCTGTTGTGTTGGATTACTTCAACAAGATAGATGTGGATGTGCTTTGTGCACAGGAATGCAGCAAACTCTCCGAATCTGATATACAATCACAGGGGCTTTACGTGCATACTCACTCCAACAATGGACAGGGGAAATGCAGCATTATATCGCGCTATCCTTTCTCGGGGATTACACCGAACAAATACGGTGCCTATATCGATTTGGGTGAAGGTATTATCGTGTTAGTG
Source organism: Bacteroides sp. (assembly GCA_019412865.1). GTDB lineage: Bacteria > Bacteroidota > Bacteroidia > Bacteroidales > Bacteroidaceae > Bacteroides. The sequence goes on from DXOJ01000199.1 coordinate 12,845, forward strand.
ATGAATTGTCACGGTGCTTTCTATCCTTACGGTCCTTATCAGTTGAACGGTATCGAGTATAAAGGATATGAAGGTACGGACGATGTCGACTATGTAGTAAAAGTCAATAAAGAAGCCCGTCAGGGCATGGTGGACAAGCTGCTGGAGGACTTCAATTCGTCTACCACTCCTTTTGTTTGCCTTTCGGGCGACTTCAATGAACCGTCATGGCTTGACTGGACGGAAGGCGCCCTGTCGGCAGGTCTTGCTTCTTACGTTGTTCAGTGGCCTACTACTCGTTCTCTGTGGGAAGGCGGTATAAAAGGTGATGCCTACCGGACGATACATCCAGATCCTGTGACACATCCGGGATTCACGTGGACGCCGCGCCCGAGTGAGAAGGACACCAAGGATCGTTTGGATCTCACTCTTTATACTTTGTCTCCCAACACGGAGGTGAAAAGTTGCCAGGTAATAGGAGAGAATATAGAAACGTCGGATATTGTTCTTCCTAATTGGGGACCTTTTGAAGAAGTGTTTGACCACCGGGGATTACGGACAGAATTTGTCTTTACGAAATGACGGAACGATGTATCGGAACTAGTAGTCTCCAGACTGCTAATTGTTGAGGTCTCGGGTATTAGTACCTGTCGCGTAGGGTATTAATACCCGAGAATTCAACTATAAATAGCTGACATGCCAACTATTTGTAGTGGATAAACCAATGATTAACCAAAGTCTTTTCGCCTGTTGCTAAACAACCTTCAAATAGGCAGTATAAGGTAGTTTGGGACTGAAATTTCATTTATTGACTTGTTTTTAGCATATCGGACAGGTAGAAAACACTATTTTTGTCCTCATCCGTTTTAGACTTTTAAGATTATATAAACCAATAAATTGTAACGTACGAATATGCACAACATTGCTAAAACCTTTTTTCCGATTTTATTATTACTTTTTGCTGCAGTAGTGACAGCACAAAATGAGAAGAACAATGTCGGAAATGCACAACGCATCTGGCTTGATTCTGAAATTGGTCATCAGGGTGACTACCAGTGGAAAATGATTAAAGCTGGAGATGCAACAGACCCCGGAGAAAAGATTTCATTATCCAATTATGCAACGGCAAATTGGATGCCGGCTATCGTTCCCGGAACAGTTCTAAATTCTTTGGTGTATAACCAAAAATACCCGGATCCTTATTATGGAATCAATAATAAGATTGAATCTAGATTGATACCGGATATCTCTGAAACCGGACGTGACTTTTATACCTACTGGTTTCGTACAGATTTTAGTGTTCCTCAATCATTCAAAGGGAAAACTGTCTGGTTGCAGTTGGATGGTATCAACTATCGGGCAGAAGTATGGGTGAATGGTAACTTGTTGAGCACGATAAACGGCATGTTTATTCAGGATTATATTGATGTTACGGATTTTGTGAAAATTGGGGAAAGCAATGGATTGGCTATTAAGGTTTATCCGGTAGATGTTCCCGGAAGTGCGAAGCCTAAATCTTGGGGGGCAGCTGGTGAGTTCCATAATGGTGGAAATGGCAATATTGGTTTGAATACTACCATGTTGATGACAGTAGGCTGGGACTTTACCTTTATGGACGGTATCCGTGACCGTAATACAGGTATATGGAAAAATATTTCTCTCTATGCTACAGGCAGAGTAGCATTGCGCCATCCTTTTGTTAAGTCTGAATTACGAAAACCCGATTATGATCAGGCTCGTGAGACTGTATCAGTAGAAATTATCAATCCATCAACCAGTAACCGGGTAATCAGTTGCAAGGTAAAGGGTGAAATTGTGGGTGAGAATATTACTTTCGAAAAGACTTTCCGACTGATGCGTGGAGAAGAAAAGATAGCTACCTTCTCTCCTGAAGAGTTTCCGCAACTTATCATCAACTCTCCAAAACTTTGGTGGCCTGTCAATAAAGGACCACAAAACTTATATGACCTAAAGCTGACAGTGTCAATTGATGGTAAAGAATGTGATTCAGTGAAAACAAGATTTGGTATTCGAGAAATTGTTTCGGATAGAAAGACTCCAGATAAATCACGTGTCTTTTATGTGAATGGTAAACGATTGTTTATTCGTGGTACCAATTGGATACCGGAAGCAATGTTGAGAACTTCAGATGAACGTACTTATGCTGAATTGCGCTACTCCCGTCAGTCCGGCGTCAACCTTTTAAGAATGTGGGGAGGTGGTATTGCAGAATCTGATTATTTCTTCCAGTTGTGTGATGAACTGGGGCTGTTGGTATGGCAAGAATTCTGGATGACCGGTGACACTCGTCATCCACATGATAAGGCTCTCTATATGAGTAATGTGGAATCTACCGTAAAACGTATTCGTAATCATCCATCTTTGGCTTATTATGTTGCTTCTAATGAGAGTACAGAAGTTACGGGTACTCCTGAATTACTGAATAAACTGGATGGTACACGTGGATTCCAGATGCAGTCCGAATGTGAAGGAGTTCACGATGGCAGTCCTTACAAACAAGTAAATCCGATGCAACATTATGAAAATACGGCATCTCCCAGAGGAAGTCGTGTAGATGGATTTAACCCGGAATATGGTGCGCCTACTCTTCCGACTGTGGAAATCCTTCGGGAAATGATGGATGAAAAAGACCTTTGGCCTATCAATAAGGAAGTATGGGATTATCTGGATGGAAATGGTTTCCATTTGATGAGTACTATGTATACAGACTTGGTGAATAACTACGGAAAATCATCATCAATCGATGAGTTTGCGCAGAAAGGACAACTGCTGGGAGCAATTAATTCGAAGAGTATTTGGGAAGTATGGAACTATAATAAACTGGATTATGGTGATCGTTTCTGTTCCGGTCTCCTGTTCTGGTATCATAACTGCTCTATGCCTCAAGTAGCTTCCCGTATGTGGGACTGGTCTTTGGAACCGACAGCATCCCTTTATCATACTGCTAACTCTTTAGAACCATTACATGCACAGTTTGACTATCTGAAAAATACAGTGTCTGTAGTGAATGATTATTATCGTGAATTTAAGGATTATAAAGTGATAGCACAGGTTTACGATATTAACAGCAAGAAAGTTTTTGAGGAATCAGCAGTGGTTAATCTACCCTCGGATGGAGTGGTAAACGATGCGTTGACTATTCGTTTCCCGGAAAATATATCTCAAGTTCACTTTATTAAACTGATTCTGAAAGATGAAAAGGGAAAAGATGTTTCTTCTAATTTCTATTGGCGTTCTAATGACAAATATGAAGGAAGCAAGACTTTGACCGGTCCGGCTGCTTCAGGTTTTGAAGATTTGAGTAAACTAAAACAGGCAAAAGTGAAACTTGCCTATAAAGTAAGAG
>DXOJ01000199.1:16200-16578 GCA_019412865.1 Bacteroides sp.
ACTTTGTAGATATTACTTTGAGAAATACCTCCGGGCAGATTGCATTCTTTAATCAGCTGCAATTCCTGAATTCAAAAATGAGTCCGATACGTCCGTCATTCTATACAGACAATTTCTTCTCCCTGATGCCGGGTGAAAAGAAAACGGTAACTATTGAAACTGCAAAAGGAAAATTGAAAGATGGAGCTGTGTTGGCACTGAAAGGCTGGAATATAAATAAGCAAGAATATAAACTAAAGTAATAAGAGAAGGTTGTGAATTGGTTCTACATTCTTTATATCAGGAGTGTAGAATCAATTACGTGATAAAAAACATTTTTAACTATAAAAGAGAACTAAGATGAAACTGAAACTTATCATTGGCATAGTTGGTATATTA
>DXOJ01000002.1 GCA_019412865.1 Bacteroides sp.
GGTTAGTTCAGATATTTTTTACTGAAAGCGAGGGTTGCTTGGCAATCTTCGCTTTTTTGTTTTATTGAGTACAAAATACGGATAATCACGTCTTTTTATAAAGATATTGTGTAAATTTTAAATTATCCATATTAATGAAACAGATAAAACTGTTACTTCTTTTAGCTTCCGCCTCCGTTACGGGAGCACTTGCGCAAAGCAATGGATTGACGGATATGAGTCAGAGCCGTTTTGCGAAGATGGCGAATACCGGAATTGGTGCCGTACATTGGACGGATGGATTCTGGGGAGATCGCTTTCAGGTATTTAGCCGGACTTCCCTGCAGAGTATGTGGAACACTTGGAACGCGCCGGAGATCTCTCACGGTTTCCGTAATTTTGAGATTGCTGCCGGGGTATGCAAAGGAGAGCATTGGGGACCTCCATTTCATGACGGAGATATGTATAAATGGATGGAAGGTGTGGCTTCTGTCTATGCAGTTAATAAAGATCCAGAGTTGGACAAGTTAATGGATAACTTTATTACTTGTGTCGTAAAAGCGCAACGTGCAGACGGTTATATACATACGCCTGTTGTTATCGAAGAACTGAATAAAGGGATTGACTCTCATGCATTGGAGGATCAGCATAAACAAACGGTCATTGGAACGAAAGTAGGTGACGAGGATGAAAAAGGAGCTTTTGCCAATCGGCTGAACTTTGAGACTTATAATCTGGGACACTTGATGATGGCGGGTATTGTGCATCGTCGTGCCACCGGAAAGACTACTCTTTTTGATGCTGCTGTGAAAGCGACGGATTTCCTCTGTCATTTTTATGAAACGGCTTCTGCTGAACTGGCTCGCAATGCTATTTGTCCCTCTCATTATATGGGGGTAGTTGAAATGTACCGGGCTACCGGAAATCCCCGTTATCTGGAACTTTCAAAGAATCTGATTGATATCCGTGGTATGGTGGAGAACGGTACGGACGATAATCAGGACCGTATTCCTTTCCGCGATCAATATCGTGCGATGGGACATGCGGTACGTGCCAACTATCTGTATGCCGGAGTAGCGGATGTATATGCAGAAACCGGTGAGCAGCAATTAATGAAGAATCTGACTAGTATCTGGAATGATATCGTGACCCGGAAAATGTATGTGACCGGTGCTTGCGGTGCTCTTTATGATGGTACATCGCCCGATGGAACGTGTTATGAGCCGGATAGTATTCAGAAAGTGCATCAGAGTTATGGACGTCCTTATCAGCTGCCGAATAGCACTGCTCACAATGAAACGTGTGCTAATATCGGTAATATGTTGTTCAACTGGCGGATGCTGGAAGTGACAGGGGATGCGAAATATGCCGATCTTGTGGAGACTTGTCTTTATAATAGTGTATTGAGCGGTATTAGTCTGGATGGAAAGAAGTATTTCTACACGAATCCGCTTCGTATCAGTGCCGATCTTCCTTACACGCTTCGTTGGCCGAAGGAACGGACGGAATATATCAGTTGTTTCTGCTGTCCTCCGAACACATTGCGTACGCTGTGTCAGGCACAAAACTATGCATATACATTGAGTCCGGAAGGGATTTATTGCAATTTGTATGGGGCAAATACATTGACAACGACTTGGAAAGAGAAGGGAGAAGTAGCTCTGACGCAGGAAACGGATTATCCTTGGGATGGAAATGTACGCGTAACGTTGGATAAAGTTCCTCGTAAGGCGGGTACTTTCTCGCTCTTCTTACGTATTCCTGAATGGTGTGAAAAGGCTACGCTTAGGGTGAATGGACAGCCGTTGCAAGTCAATGCGAAGGCAAATTCGTATGCGGAAGTAAATCGTGCATGGAAAAAGGGGGATGTAGTGGAGTTAGTGATGGATATGCCTGTGCGTTTGCTCGAAGCTCATCCGTTGGCAGAGGAGATTCGTAATCAGGTGGTCGTGAAGCGCGGACCGTTGGTTTATTGTCTGGAAAATATGGATATAGCGAATGGAGAGAAGATTGATAATGTATTGATCCCTGCTGATATAAAATTGACTCCGAAGAAGATCACGATTGAGGGTAGTCCGATTGTAGCGCTCGAAGGTAAAGCGCGTCTGGCATCTGCAACTTCGTGGGAAGGGATACTTTATCGTCCGGTGGTTCAGGCAGAGAAGACGGTGGATATTCGTTTGATCCCTTATTATGCCTGGGGAAATAGAGGAAAAGGAGAGATGACCGTATGGATGCCTCTTGCCAGATAAATCATGATACAGAAATGAAGAAATGAGGATGAGAAAGTTATTTTTAACGGCTATATGTATTTTGTGCAGTCATTGGTTATGGTCTGGTGAGATATGGGTTTCTCCCAAAGGTAATGACTTTAATGATGGAACCCGCCAGTCTCCCAAAGCAACGCTGACTGCTGCTTTACGGCAGGCGCGTGAGTGGCGGAGGACGGGAGATGACCGTGTACAGGGAGGAATCACTATTTATATGGAGGGTGGAACGTACGCTCTGTATGAGCCGGTTTTTATTCGTCCGGAAGATAGTGGGACAAAGGAATCACCGACGGTGATCCGTTCGGCAACCGATGAAAAGGTGGTGTTGAGTGGAGGAGTCCGTATCAAGAATTGGAAGAAACAAGGAAAGCTCTGGGTGGCAGATGTGCCGGCATTTAATGGGCGTCCATTGGATTTTCGTCAGTTGTGGGTGAATGGAGAAAAGGCTGTCCGTGCCCGTGATGTAGAGGATTTCGAAAAGATGAACCGTATTTGCAGCGTGGATGAAAAGAATGAAGTTCTTTATGTTCCTGCGGTTGCGGTACGCAGACTTATTGATAATAAGGGAAAATTGAAGGCTGAATATGCCGAGATGGTGATCCATCAGATGTGGTGTGTGGCTAATCTTCGGATTCGCTCTATTGAGGTGCAGGGAGATAGTGCGGCGGTACGTTTTCACCAGCCGGAAAGCCGGATTCAGTTTGAACATCCTTGGCCGCGTCCAATGGTGACGACGGACGGACATAATTCAGCTTTCTATCTGACGAATGCCCGTGAGCTATTGGATGTGCCGGGCGAATGGTATCACGATATGGATGCCCGTAGAGTGTATTATTATCCACGGGAAGGAGAGAAGATGCAGGAGGAGGAAGTGATGGTACCCGCCGTTGAGACGTTAGTGCAGGTAGAAGGTACTTTGGATCGTCCTGTGTGTCATATTCGTTTTGAGAAAATTACTTTTTCTTATACTACGTGGATGCGTCCGTCGGAGAAAGGACATGTGCCTCTTCAGGCAGGTATGTATCTGACAGATGGGTACCGGATTGATCCAAAGATGCAACGGGATTATCTGAATCATCCGTTGGATAATCAGGGATGGTTGGGTCGTCCTGCGGCTGCTGTCCGGATAGCTGCTGCCAGGCAGATTGATTTTGAGCGTTGCCGATTTGAACATCTGGGTTCTACCGGACTGGATTATGAAGAAGCGGTGCAGGGTGGTATTGTTCGTGGTTGTCTCTTTCGCGATATTGCAGGAAATGGTTTGCTGATCGGTAGTTTTTCTCCGGCTGCTCACGAAACGCATTTGCCTTATGATCCTGCTGACCGCCGGGAAGTATGTACACACCAACAAATCAATAATTGCCATTTCACGGAAGTTGGTAATGAGGACTGGGGATGTCTTGCCATTGCTGCGGGGTATGTGAGTGATATTAATATCGAGCATAATGAAATCAGTGAAGTTCCTTATAGTGGCATCAGTCTTGGTTGGGGATGGACACAAACTGTGAATTGTATGCGTAATAACAGAGTTCATGCAAATCTGATTCATCATTATGCGAAACACATGTATGATGTAGCGGCTATTTACACGCTCGGTTCACAGCCCAAAAGTTATGTAACGGAAAATTGTGCGCATAGTATCTATAAACCGGGGTATGTGCACGATCCTAATCATTGGTTCTACCTTTATACAGATGAGGGTTCTTCTTTTATTACTGTTCGTGATAATTGGACGGAAGGGGAGAAGTATCTGCAAAATGCCAATGGCCCCGGAAATGTATGGGAGAATAACGGTCCGAAAGTGGATGATGCTATTCGTGAACGTGCAGGATTGGAAACAGAATACAAGGATTTGCTGAATGTCCGATAGTGATTAGTCGGTTAATAATAGAAAGAATAATGAAAAAGAAATATATGATATTGCTTGGTGCCTTGTCTTTGGCAAGTAGCACATTTGCCCAGACCTGGATTTGGTATCCGGGAGATTATGAAATCTGGCTGGGAAATCAAATGAACAACCGTCGTACGGAACGGGGTGCATTTTTCCCTCCTTTCTGGAAAACGGACAGTCATTATGTAGTTGTTGAATTCAGCAAGCAACTGAATCTTTCCGAGCCGGAAGAGATTTTTATTGCTGCAGAAGGAAAGTATAATGTCAAGCTGGATGGAAAGCTTCAATTCGGTATGCCGGAGACGATGACTCTTCCTGCCGGTAAGCATAACCTGAACATCAAAGTCTGGAATCAGGCTACTCCTCCCACTATTTATGTGAAAGGGAAGACAGTGAATTCTGATTCCTCCTGGCGAGTGACTTACGAAGATAAAGAATGGATTGATGAGGGCGGAAAAGCCAGTGACACATCTGCTACGATCTATATGGATGCCGGATGTTGGAACTTTGACGGGGCTACCCAGCTTCCTTCCCAATTCAGTCTGATGCGTGAACCGCAGCAACCTGTTGCGAAGACAGAACAGGCTGAAGGAGGTATTCTTTATGATTTTGGAAAAGAGACATTCGGATTCATCACATTGAAGAATCTTTCCGGAAAAGGAAAAATAGAGATTTATTATGGTGAAAGTCCGGAAGAAGCAAAGGATAAAGCATATTGTGAAACTTTGGACAAACTGTTGTTAGAACCGGGACAAGTGACTGACTTCGCCATCCGTAGCACTTCTCCCTTAAATAGTTCTGATAACGAATATACGTTGGAGAACAGTAAAGCTTTTCGATATGTCTACGTTACCCACGAACCGGGTGTACAAATAGGAGAAGTATCCATGCAATATGAATATCTTCCTGAAGAGTATCGTGGAAGTTTCCGTTGCAATGATGAAGAATTGAACCGTATTTGGGAAGTGGGGGCCTATACCATGCATCTCACTACCCGCGAGTTCTTTATTGACGGTATCAAACGCGACCGCTGGGTATGGAGTGGTGATGCTATCCAAAGTTATCTGATGAATTATTATCTTTTCTTCGATAGTGAATTTGTGAAACGTACAATCTGGCTGCTTCGTGGCAAAGATCCTGTGACCAGCCATAGCAATACGATTATGGACTATACTTTCTATTGGTTCCTTAGCGTATATGATTATTATATGTATAGTGGCGACCGCCACTTTGTCAACCAACTGTATCCACGTATGCAAACGATGATGGATTATGTCTTGGGACGTACAAATAAAAATGGCATGGTGGAAGGTATGACCGGTGATTGGGTATTTGTGGACTGGGCGGACGGCTATCTGGATAAAAAAGGGGAACTTTCTTTTGAGCAAGTTTTATTTTGCAGAAGTCTGGAAACAATGGCCTTGTGTGCTGATTTAGTTGGGGATGAGATTGGGAAGCAGAAGTATGAGAAGCTGGCCGCTGCTCTGAAAGCAAAGTTAGAACCTACTTTCTGGAACAATCAGAAACAGGCATTTGTGCATAATCGTGTGAATGGTCAGCAAAGTGATGCTGTGACGCGTTATGCCAATATGTTTTCTGTATTCTTCCAGTATCTGAACGCAGATAAGCAGCAAGCCATCAAGAACTCTGTTCTTCTGAATGACAGCATTCTGAAAATCACAACGCCTTATATGCGTTTTTATGAATTGGAAGCTCTTTGTGCTCTGGGTGAACAGGAGGCTGTCATGAAGGAAATGAAAGCTTACTGGGGCGGCATGTTGAAGGAGGGTGCTACCTCTTTCTGGGAAAAATACAACCCTGAAGAAACTGGAACGCAACATCTTGCCATGTACGGCCGTCCTTATGGCAAGAGTCTGTGTCATGCCTGGGGAGCAAGTTCTATCTATCTGCTCGGCAAATATTATTTAGGTGTGAAACCTGTGAAAGAAGGATATAAGGAGTTTGCTATTGCTCCTGTATTGGGAGGACTGAAATGGATGGAGGGTACTGTACCCACTCCGAATGGCGATATCCATGTTTATATGAATGGCAAAACGATGAAAGTGAAAGCTACAGAAGGGGAAGGCTATTTGACAATCAATAGTCGGCGTCCACCCAAAGCAAATATCGGAATACCGGAGAAAGTATCGGAAGGAGTGTGGCGTCTCCGGATTGATTCACCCGAAGAAAGAATTGTTACCTATCATTTATAATTCATTGTTAATTAGTTAGTGGAGTAGTCCTTGATTAACGGATCCTCTTTTATAG
>DXOJ01000020.1 GCA_019412865.1 Bacteroides sp.
AATGCTATTTATAAAGATTCGGAGGGTTTTGTCTGGTTAGGAACGGATAACTGTCTCGACCGTTTCGATGGAGTAAAAGTACGCCATTTTGAATTCCGAGGCATTGAATCAGGAAGAAAGAAACGGGTAAACAGCGTTACAGAAACAGCCAACAAACAACTGTGGGTGGGAAATGGAATCGGACTTTGGCGATTGAACCGTACAAACAGTCAATTGGAAAGAATTGTCCCCGAAAAGATTGATTTTGCCGTAAATACTTTGTTGGCTAATGAAGATATTCTTTATATCGGCACAGAGAAAGGCTTATTCATTCATAAAGACGGTCAATTACTGCAGGTTTTGACAGACCGGAATATGCTTGCCGCCTGTAACAGAATCATGGATATTTGTCTGAATGAAGATAAAACCGTATTATGGCTGGCTACGGTGCAGGGGCTGTACTCTTATTCACTGAAAGACGGAAAGATTGATTCCTGGCATTTTCAGGAGAATGTGCCCGAAGCTGATTATTTTCGTTGCCTGACCCGTATCGGAGAAACTCTTTACCTGGGCACAATGAGCCAAGGTGTAGTGCGTTTCGATATAAAAAAGGAGATATTCTCTCATACGGTATCTTTAGGCTGCGATGTCATTTCTGACATATCCAGCGATGGGAAAGAGACTGTGTATATAGCTACTGACGGTAATGGCGTCCATTTCCTTTCACACAAAGACCAACAAGTGACACGTCGTTTCTACCATGATGTAAATGATAAGGAAGGAATTCGCAGTAATTCTATTTATTCCTTACTTGTAGATGATAGAGGTGCTGTCTGGGTGGGGCATTTTCAGGCAGGGCTGGATTATTCACTCTATCAGAACGGCCTTTTCCGCACGTATGACTATCCACCTTTGTTCAATTCGGCAAATCTTTCCATTCGTTCTTTCGTAAACAGAGGGCAAGAGAAAGTCATCGGTTCACGTGACGGTTTGTTTTATATAAACGAAGCTACCGGAGTAGTGAAAAGTTTTGTAAAGCCCGTTTTAACTTCAGATCTGATACTGACAATCTGCTTCTATCAAGGAGAATATTATATCGGTACGTATGGTGGCGGTATGATGGTACTGAATCCGGGAACATTATCTCTGAAATATTTTGCACAGGGCGATACGGAGCTTTTTCAAAAAGGACATATATTTTGTGTGAAACCGGATGCAAAAGGAAATCTTTGGATAGGGACCTCACAAGGACTCTTCTGTTATAACGGACAGACCAAACAGATCAAACATTTTACCAGTGCTAACTCCCAACTGCCGGAGGGCAATGTGTATGAAGTAAGTTTTGATTCTACGGGCAAAGGATGGATTGCTACTGAAACCGGTATGTGTATTTATGATCCGGCTTCTCAAAGTTTACGCTCTAATGTGTTTCCGGAGGGATTCGTCCATCGGGATAAAGTGCGTACTATCTACGAAGATGCTGAACACAATCTCTATTTTATCCGTGAGAAAGGGAGTCTGTTTACATCTACTTTAACGATGGATCGTTTCCGGAATCGCTCTATCTTTTCTACTCTTCCGGACAATTCGCTGATGTCTGTTATAGAAGATAACCAAGGTTGGCTGTGGGTGGCGTGCAATGACGGGTTGTTGCGTATCAAAGAAGAAGGGGAGGAGTATGATGCTTTCACTTTCAATGATGGAGTGCCGGGACCAACTTTTACGAATGGAGCCGCTTATAAAGATGAAAAAGGGCTATTGTGGTTTGGTAACACCAAAGGACTGATTTATGTTGATCCGAAACGTGTGGACGAAGTGCGTGGCAAGGTTCGTCCGATTGTATTTACCGATATACTGGCTAATGGCGTACCTTTTACCAGTTCCTCTTTGAAATACAACCAGAATAATTTAACTTTCTGTTTCACAGATTTCGCCTATGGTCTGCCATCTGCTTTACTATATGAATATCGATTGGAGGGAGTGGACAAAGACTGGAAATTATTGGCTGCACAGAATGAAGTTTCTTATTACGGACTTTCTTCCGGAACTTATACTTTCCGGGTACGTCTTCCGGGAAATGAGCAATCGGAAGCTATCTGTCAAGTGACAGTACGTCCTATGATACCTTGGTGGGGATGGGCACTTTCCATTTTATTAATCGTAGGAATTATAGCCTTTATACGGTATTATGTTTGGAAACGTATGCGTCGTTTGCTTGCTTCCTCTGCTTCGTCGATTTCGACATCAACGGAGGAGGAAATACAACAGAGAGAACAAACAGTAGAACATCCGGAAGTAATTTCAGAGCAACAATCTTCCACTGTTGAAGAGAAATATAAGACCAATAGACTGACCGAAGAGGAGTGTAAAGAACTTCATAAGAAACTGGTGGCTTATGTAGAGAGAGAAAAGCCATATATCAATCCCGACTTAAAAATGGGGGACTTGGCTTCTGCATTGGATACTTCTTCACATTCATTATCGTATCTTTTGAACCAGTATCTTAATCAGTCTTACTATGACTTCATCAATGAATACCGTGTCACTCAATTCAAAAAGATGGTAGCGGATAGCCAATATTCCCGCTATACTTTGACTGCACTGGCAGAACTTTGTGGTTTTAGTTCGCGTGCTTCTTTCTTCCGTTCATTTAAAAAGAGTACGGGAGTTACTCCGAATGAATACATCCGTAGTATAGGCGGAACAGCCAAAGAAGAGTAACTTTTCGACTTATTATCTCTGAAATCTATTTTGCACCCATATTCCTTTCACCCTTCACTTCTCCCTGTTCATCGGGGATAGAGGGTGAAGGTTCTCGATTCACTAAGTGACTTCCTTCCTTTCACTTGTTTCTTTCCATTATCTATTAATAGATAAGTTCTTCTTCTCCCTATATAAACTTCTTTTGGTCCTATTGCAAAGTTGTTTTTTATAGGGAGTAATCTATAAACGCAAGCTTTGTTTTTATAAATGAAACTTGCGTTTATAAAAACAAAGCTTGCAATTATATAATTGAAGCTTGCATTT
>DXOJ01000200.1 GCA_019412865.1 Bacteroides sp.
AAGATAATGCAATTTCGACATATGTGAAATAATTATGAATAACTACTTATGAAAATAAATAAACTTGTTATCACTATATTCTTCTCTGCTGTCGGACTTTTTGTTTCGACTGCTCTTCAGGCACAAGAGGCCAAAACGTTGTTTGTGAATATGCCGGATTCTCTAAGTCCCTTGCTTACAAAGGTGAATCGTGAAGATTGCATAGACTTTCTGGAAAGTAAGATGAAAGCGCAAGTAGAAAACCGTTTTGGCAAGAAGTCGGAGATGACTGATCTTGGTAAAGACTATATCCGTATGCAAATGTCAGCTCAATCGACCTGGCAGATGAAAGTGTTGGCATTAAATGATTCAACGAACGTAATCTGTACAGTTTCTACTGTTTGTGCTCCTGCCTGTGATAGCAGCATCCATTTCTATACGGACGACTGGAAACCGCTTACAACATCTCTCTTTATTACCCTGCCCCTGATGGATGATTTTCTGAATGCTCCCGATTCAGCAGGAGTTTATGAGTTTGATGAAGCACGCCGTTCGGCAGATATGCTATTGATGAAAGCCGATTTTAATAAAGAAAATACGGAACTGACACTTACGTTAACAACCCCCGACTATATGTCAAAAGAAACAGCAGAGAAACTGAAACCGTTTCTCCGCCGCCCTGTAGTCTACCATTGGAAAAATGGAGCATTTATTAAATTGAAAATTGAGAATTAAAAATTGAGAAATAGGGATTATTCAATAATCCCTCTGATTAAAGATATCAAAAAGGCAACTAACTCGTAAAGAATTAGTTGCCTTATGTTTTTAAATTTTGAGAATATCCAGAAATAGCTATACCACAGCGTAGCTTATTTCTTAATTTTTAATTCTCAATTCTCAATTTAATAAGCATTCGTTGATGAACGCTATCATTTCCGGTGTGTTTGCTTCCACACTTTGAAGTAATTTGAATTGTGCTTTGGTGCGAACGAGGTTATGTTCCGGATATTTGATTTTATAATAAGTATCTCCGTTGATATAATCTGCCAGGAACCGTACGCACTGCATGTATGGGAATAAAGCGGCCGCATAAGGAAGATTCTCAATCTCGATCTGAGTCAGGAATGATTTGGTTCCTTTCAGATAGCCTTTGGTAAACGCTTTGAATATTTCCATATTGAAGTTTACACGATCAAGGTCTTTGTCGTCTTCATCACCTGTGTTGGCACCTGTACGTAGGAAGTCACCATAATCGGAGAATATAAAGCTAGGCATTACCGTATCCAGGTCGATGACACAAAGCACTTTACCATCCTCGTCGAACATCATGTTATTCACTTTCGTATCGCAGTGGCAAACGCGTTTGGGAAGTTTTCCTTCACGATATAAACGTTCAGCTTTACACATTTCATCTGCGCGTTTCTCTATTTCATCCAAATAGTACTTCACTTCTGATACCCGTCCGGCAGCATCCTTTGCAACGGCTTCACGTAGTTGTTTGAGGCGGAACTCCATGTTGTGGAAATCGGGTATGGTTTCACCCAATGTTTCCGGGATATCGGCCAGCATAGCCTGGAAGTTACCGAAGGCTTCGCCTGCATAGTTGGAATATTCGGGATTTACCGTCTCATACGTTTTTGCACGTGGAATGAATACCATCACACGCCAATAGCTGTCACCGTCGAACCAGTATGTCTTACCTTCTCCTGTTTCGAGGAAACTCAACACCTTGCGGTCTATATCCGATTCTCCGGCTTCCGTCAGTTTCTTGCGAATGTGATTGGTAACAGCGGTAATATTGGATTGAAGCATTTCTACATTCTGGAAAATAGCATGATTGATGCGTTGCAAAACATAGTCGGGAGCATCTGCTTCTTTGGTGTTTACTTTATAAGTGTCGTTGATAAGTCCTGCACCCAAAGGTTTGATTTCTTCTATCGTACCTTGGACTTTAAATTTAGCTACGATGCTAGATAAATCTTTCATGTTTTTTTTCTTTAAAAATTTATACTAAGGTTATCGATAATCATATTTAGCAGCTTCGTTGGCCTGGTTAGCCGAGCGAACGGGTACTAATGTGAAGCCCCACTGGTAATCACGGTTAGCCGGGATCTGGTGGAAAGGTTCCGGGCGAGCACCCCAACTGTCATATCCGCCTACTCCTTGTTGCTTCATATCTACACAAACCTCAACGAAATCTCTGGGAGTGATGTCGTTGACATGATGCATTCTCCGTAATACGTTGCGGGCAGCGTTCTCGTCGTGATTGGCAACCTCTTCCGGGCTGAAGTTATTCCATTGGTAAGGGTGGGGCAGAGCTTCTTCAGAGTCAAAGTCTTCGATAGAGTTGCGCAAGGCATTGAAACCGATAAGACTGTCCGCTACCAACACCAGGCCGTTTCCTTTATTAGGAGATAAAGCGATCCAACGGGTATCTGTGTGATGTCCGTTTTCCTGTGGACGCACATAGTTGAAGTACATTTGATCCGCTGTTGTCTTATATACGCCAACGAGCGTTCCGTGATTACGGTCGATATAATTCTCTTCCGGGCCACGGCCAAAGTATTGTACATTGTTCATCTGTGCCGGCAAGCGGAAACGCACACCGATACGGGGGACTTCCAGTTTGGAGGCAGCCTTACGGGCAGCATCACTTCCGGGGGTAAATGTAGCCATGCGGGTAGCTTCGGAAACTTCTGTTTCTGTAGGCTGCATATCCGTTGATGTGAATTTGGCATTTACGTTAACTATTCCGTTCGGATAGATTTTGTAAGTGACAACATACAAGTTGCCGGCAGCCAGTAAGTAAGTTACATTTAAGGAGACTGCTTTATCTTCTGCTGTCATAGTAGCATCCGTTACGCGGAAGTTTTTGCTTGATTGTTTCCATACCTGCAAACGTTTAGGAGTGCTGTTACCATAGTCATTATCATTAGGAGCACGCCAGAAGTTAGGCTGAATACCAAATCCGTCTTTGAAATATTCTGTACCATCTACTTTATACGAGGTTACTAATCCGCTATTCTTGTTGAATACAAAGTTTACTTTGGAGGAAGAAACGATTAATTCATCTCCTTGAGTCGTTGTTTTCAATGCCGGACCGTTTGCTTTATAAATACTCTTCTCTGCCTGGATAGGAAGTTGGAACTGGTCGTATGCAATTTCATATCCGGTTGGAATCAACGGTTCAGGCTCTGTGGTTGTTACACTGAAGTTGACAAAATATTCTGTTCCCGGTTGGTTTTTCAGACCATTTACCGGTACGGTGAATTCTTTAGAGGCTTGCGGAGCAATATCCAAAGATACTTTTCCACCTTTTATTGTCTTTCCGTTAGCAAGTACATTGTAGTGAATCTGATATTTTTTCAGGTTAGTGAAATAGAAACGGTTGGTGATTTTGAATATACCGGCTGCGGCATCTACTGCTTCAAAACCTACATTCTGATGTACATATTTCACTTCAGCCATTGCCGGATGCGGACCACGATCCGGATTGACAAGACCGTTGCAGAGGAAGTTACCATCGCTAGGTGCGTCTACGCCGAAGTCACCTCCGTAGGCCCAGTATTCTCTTCCATTCTTATCTTTTTGGAGAAGACCTTGGTCTACCCAGTCCCAGATATATCCACCTTGGAGATTCGGATATTTGTAAATTGCCTGCCATTGTCCCCACAGGTTTCCCGTGGAGTTTCCCATGGCATGTGCATACTCCGAAGGAGCTACAGGACGGTCGCTACCATTCTTTCCGATATTTTCCAGCCAGTCGGCACCCGGATATTGCGGAACATACATATCGGAGTTCCATTCCCATTGGGCACGTTCGTAGTTGACCGGACGATCCATCAGGTCTTTGTCTGCCTCTTTCAACCACAAATAAGTCTGATAGAAATTATATCCGTTTCCGGCTTCATTTCCCAGCGACCAGAATGTAACGCTCGGATAATTCTTATTACGTTCAAACATATTGATGGTACGATCCATGTGCGGTTTCAGCCATTCGGGATTGTTACCCAGTGAACCGCCTTTCCGGAGATCATAATACATTCCGTGGCTTTCCACATTGGCTTCATCATATACATAAAGTCCGTATTCATCACAAAGTTCATAGAAACAGCGGTCTTGCGGATAGTGGCAAAGGCGTACACTGTTTAAGTTATGCTGTTTCATCAATTCGAAGTCACGGCGCATTAAATCCTCTGTTACATAATGACCTGTTGACGGATTATGTTCGTGGATATTTACCCCTTTCAATTTCAGAGGCTGACCATTGATGAATAAGCAGACATACGGTTTTCCGTTAGCAGCTTTCTGTTCGATAGGCTTGATCTCAATCCGGCGGAATCCTACATTGAAAGGAATGATTTCATTGACTTTGCCATTCTCTTTTACTGTCATCAACAGTTTGTATAGATTCGGATGTTCGGAAGTCCATGTGCTGACATCTGTCAGATTCTTATCGAAAGAAAGTGTACGTACTTCGTTCGATGGAATATAGGCTGTCTTCTCTTCAGTAGCTACAACTTTTCCTTGTGCATCTAATAGTTCATAAACTAATGTAAGATTAGTTGCAGCCTTTTCGTGATTTCTCAAATCGACATTTAAACCGAAGATTCCATTTTTGTAACTGTCGTCCAGCGTAGACTTAATTCGGAAATCTTTGAGAGCTGCTTTAGGCTGTGAATACAGAAAAACATCGCGTTCAATACCACTCATACGCCAGAAGTCTTGACATTCAAGATAGGAACCGGTGCTCCAACGGAAGATTTTAACTGTAAGTACGTTCTTTCCCGGCTTCACGTAATTGTTGATAAGAAATTCTGCCGGATTCTTGGAGTCTTCGCTATATCCTACTTCTTGTCCGTTGATATATACATATACGCCAGACTTAGCTCCTGCCAGATGCAAGTAGATATCCCGCCCGTCCCAGTCTGCCGGAATATCGATGTCCCGGCGATAAACTCCTACTGGATTGGCTTCGGGAAGAGTAGGAGGTTGTGGATTACGCGGTTTGAATTCATAACCATGATTGGTGTAGATGGCTATTCCGTGTCCTTGTACTTCCCAGTTGCCGGGCACCTGAATATCATCCCACGAATCTGTATTGGTGTTCGGATCGGTAATGTTTTCGGGAAGTTTTTTATAAGAGTCTACAAAGTAGAATTTCCAGGTTCCGTTCAGCAAGCGGTAATACTTGCTTCGTTCGAACTTGCCACTCAAGGCATCAGCGCGATTGTTGTATGTCATAAAAGAAGTACGTGGATACTCTTTGTTGACTTCAACTACCTGCACGTCCTGCCAATAAGGTTTCACGGCTTTCTCAGCCATTGTACTAAGTGTTGTCAGGGAAAATATTCCCATGAAAATGCCTGTTAATAAGTTGGGGGTTGGTCGAAATTTCATGTTTCTCAATATTGGTTTTTCATTTCTTTTTTATTTTACTTTGATATGATCGAATCCTTCTCCATACACTCCGATGACAGCACTTTGCGATACAAATGCATTCGGGTCTATGTCTTTTATCAACCGGAAGATGATAGGCGATTCCCTTTTCTTGGCTAATACAAACATCATCTTTACTTCTCGTCCTGTATAAAAGCCGGTTGCATTGATAATCGTTACTCCCCGGTGTGGATATTCGTTAATATGCCGTCCTATTTCTTCATATTTGTTAGATATGATAAAGAACTGTACGGATTGGCGGGCGCTATTCACTACCTGGTCGAGAACGAAACTACAAATATAAAGAGTTACAAACCCATACACCACTTTTTCCCAGTCTTTTAAGACAAAATAACTGGAAGAAATGATAATCATATCGCAGATGAGCACGACTCTTCCTAATGTGATGTCCCGGTATTTGTTGATGATGGCTGCAATTATATCTGTACCTCCCGTACTTCCATTAGCCGAAAAAGCAACACCTATGCCGCCTCCACAGAAGGATGCTCCGATGACACATGCCATAAAGGGCTGGTCGTGGAGAAGCCCGAAACCTGCTGTCAATTTTTGAATGACGGACAGAAAGAAGGTGAGGGTAAATACACCAAAAATAGTTTTGATGCAAAACTTTAGTCCCAGCAACTTGAGGGCTAGTAGCAGCAAGAAGAAGTTGATGCTGAAGTACGTATATTGTACCGGAAAACCTGTGGCCCAATATACGATAGAAGCAATACCCGGTACTCCCCCGGTGGTGATATCGTTAGGCAACAGAAAAACGGTCCAACCGATACCATACAAAATCATGCCGATGGCAATCATTACATAATCTCTGGCTTCACGGATAATGCTTTGCTTAGAAGGCTTTGGAATAGCTGTTTTCATAAACGTGATTATGGCAATCTATAAAATGTTCAAACACGAACCCATGAATAATCCGGCTTTGGGGGAGAAGCCGGATTGGTTCATTATGCTCGTGCTAAAAGGAAATATTCTGTTTTATTTTGCAAAAGCGTGACGGTAGCCTTGTACTTTATTCCATCCGCCGCGAGTGAAGTCGGGTACTTCTACCGGAGCTGAATTGTTCTCGATAGAAAGTCTGGTAAGTTCAGCCATGCAACACCATTCTGCCAGGTCATAAACGTCCATATCCAATGGCAGTCCATTCTGCAAGCAATATGCCAGACGGTAGTCCATGATAAAGTCCATACCACCATGTCCACCTACTTTCTTGGCTGTTTCTTCCAACTCTATATGAATAGGATCTTTATATTTATCCATCAAGGCTTTTTTTACGTTTTCAGGTACAGAACCATGTGCATTCAGATTCTCATGATTAGGCACATCTTTTGAATCAACTTGTGAAGGTCTCAGGCAATATTCTTCAATCGGATATTTGCTTGCGTAACCATCGGCTCCCACTATCTGATACATACGGCTGTATGGGCGTGGAGTCATTACGTTGTGCTGAATCAACATCGTTTTACCGTTCTCTGTGCGAATCAGGGTAGAAGTCTGGTCACCATTCTGGAAGTCGGTCACCTCTTCTCCTGTTTGTTTCTTAATATAAGCCGGTCCGTTGACAGCTTTCGTATCCATCGATACCAATGTTTTCATGCGGTCGCCACGGTGGATATTAAGTACCTGACAAGCAGGACCCATGCCATGGGTAGCATATACATCACCACGGTGTAGATGATTATAATCCATTCGCCAGTTATTCCAGTATTCAGGCCAGAAATCTTCCAGATTGTGGATATATGAACCTTCTACATGAAGTACTTCTCCGAATACGCCTTGTTGTGCCATATTTAAAGAAGTCAGTTCAAAGAAGTCATATACGCAGTTTTCGAGCTGCATACAATGCTTACGTGTCTTTTCGGAAGTATTGATTAGCTGCCAGATTTCATCCAGTGTCATGGCGGCAGGAACTTCGATAGCTACATGCTTACCGTGTTCCATGGCATAAACACCCATTGCAGCATGATGTTTCCAGTCGGTGGCTATGTATACCAGATCAATATCGTCCCGTTCACAAAGTTGCTTCCATGCCTCTTCCGAACCACTGTAAGAAGCAGCTTCAGGAAGTCCGGCATTCTTCAAAATTTCTTGTGATTTTTCAACACGTTCGGGAAGCAGGTCGCATAATGCTACAATCTTAGTTCCCGGGATATGGGTCCAACGTGCCACGGCACCGGGACCACGCATTCCTAATCCGATGAAACCGACACGAACGGTATCAATTTTAGGAGTAACGAGTTGGATTACATCTTCTTGTCCGGCAGGGCGGGCAGGAGTTTCTACTTTGATAGGAGTAAAGGCTTCGGGAGCCTTTGGTTGTTGAGTACAACTGGTGTGCCAAGTTAACAAAGCCAAGCCGATGGCAGTGACTGTAAATAGTTTCTTCATCATATTTTAAAGTTTTTAATAGGGGTTAGTCGATGTTTTTCATTTACGTGTCAAAAATAGTAATTAATTAGCCAACTATTTGTATTTGTTCCCGATATTTTCATCACAAAAGTTTCTATTATGAGGTAAAAGATGAGTCTGACTTTTTCTACCTGATTTTGTGTAGGCTTATGTGATGTCAAATACATATAAAAGACATGCCAGAAAAAGGCTCTTCCTAAAAAGAAGTCACCTTTTTAGAATTGCTTAACGTTTACTACTCCTGTTGGGGTAAACTATCTACTTCGTCTGTACTTCTGATAGAACCTAGTATTTGTATTTTTTCCAGGCTCCCCTGGTGAAATCCGGTATTTCTACTGCCATGCTCTTATTCAGTACAGATTTTTCACTTAGTTCTGTGATACACGACCATTCGGCTGCATCGTATACATCCATATCCAGTGGAAGCCCGTTGCGCAGACAATGAATAAGGCGGTAATCCATAACATAATTCATTTCATTGGGTAGGCCTCTGCGATGTGCTTCTTCGCCAATGGTTGCGCTAAAAGGATGTTTATAGCGTGCCATCATTTTTTCTAGCAGTTCTCCTTCAAGTGGAGTGTCTCCATTAGGATCCAGGGCGATACAGGGGACAGGGTATTTTTGGGCGAATCCCAGTGTGCCGCATACTGTTTGAAGGCGGCTGTAAGGACGTGGGGTGGATATGTCGTATTGAAGCATGATTGTCTTTCCTTTGAGCGTGTGGATAAGAGTGGTGTTTACGTCTCCCAATTGATATTTCTGGTGGGCTTCCGGTGAATATTCGCCGAATAGTCTGCGGGCATACTCGCTCATTCCTGCCTGATGAGTAGACATGGAAACGAGATATTCCATTCTGTCACTGCGATGAATATCCAGTATCTGGCAGGCGGGGCCCAACCCATGAGTGGGATAAGGATTGCCTGTATGTTCGATGCTGTATCTTTTTCCCCAATGGTTGTGATAGCCGCCTTCGCTCTCTTCGGCAAAATACATTGAACGAAGATCGTGAATGTAGGCTCCTTCTACATGCATGATTTCTCCGAACAATCCTCGTTGGGCCATGTTGAGAGTCATTAGTGCAAAGGGATCATAACAACAATTTTCGAGCATGATGCAGTGTCGCCTGGTTTTTTCTGCGGTGTCTACCAATTGCTAACATTCTTCCACGCTCATAGCAGCCGGAACTTCAATAGCTACATGTTTATTGCATTCCATTGCGAAAGTTGCCATTGGAGTATGCATTAACCAGTCGGTGCAGATGAATATTAAATCTACTTCATCCGATTCGCACATCTTCTTCCATCCCTCCACTCCGGTATATCCGGTGGCTTCGGAACGGTCGGCTTCTTTTAATAGTTGTTGGGCCTTACTTAGATTTCCTTCTCTTATTTCACAAAGAGCTTTGATTTCTACTCCTTCAATTTGCAGATAACGTTGTAAGGTGAGCAATCCGCGATTGCCCAGTCCTATAATCCCGATGCGGATAGTGGGGATAGGGGGGCTCAGTTGTAATTCTTGGGGAATTAAGTTTAGTCAATTCCCTTCATGCATATA